>JASLIH010000053.1 GCA_030152105.1 Actinomycetes bacterium | reverse complement strand
TGGATATCGCCGACGCCGGTCTTGTAGCGGCACTCGCCGAGGCGACCCTGGCAGCGCAGTGCCGCCACCCCGGTCTCACCTCGCAGGTGCGAGCCGGCCGGCAGCTCGACCTGCACGTCGATCGACTCGCCGCCCCCGCGCCAGGAGAGCTGCCTCCAGCTCTTGGGTGCCTTGATCAGCAGCCTGCCGCCGGCGTACTCGACGCGGGTCTGCTCGGCGGCGGTCACGTCGGCCTTCTTGGCGGCGTCGCTCGGGCGCACCTCGACCATGGTGTCGGTGCGGTCGCTGGCCACGATCCGGAGGTCACCGACGCCAAACTCGACGGTGACGGAGATCGGTTCGGGAGTATCGAAGGTAGGCATCTGCAGTTCCCCCTGTGGGTTGGCTAGCGTGCCCAGCCCGTGTAGTGCTGGGCGCCCTGGGAGGCGCGCCGTTCGCGGCGACGGGGCGGGCCGGTTCGTTCCAGAGCGGCGGCGGCGGCCCGAACGAGCCAGGCGTTGACCGACAGCCCTTCGCTCGCGGCTGCCTGCTCGATCCGGGTCTTGAGGTGGTCGGGCATACGGAGGTTGATCCGCGACATCGCGCCCTCGTCGCCCTCTGGGAAGGCTGGAGGCCGGTCGTCGGGGTCCTCGGCCAGGTCGTCGGCGGACGGGTCGGCCGGCGGTGGTGTCACCACGAACTCGGGGTCGCGTCCGCGCAGGCGCAGCTGGACCGATCCCGGCGCGAGCTCAGTGGTGATCTCCTCCACCGCCGCCGCCAGCGCGTCCTGCAGGGTGAGACGGATCGCCGCCTCCAGCGGCGCGACCAGCCGCTCGGCCAGCGCCCGAGCCTCGTCGCCGCCGGCCTCGGCGGCGACCACGAGCTGGCGGTTGAGGTTCTCGACATACAGTTCCAGGTTCATGGCACCACTTTGGCACCACTGTGGTGCCATGTCAACCCTCTATCAGTGCCATAGCGGTGCCAAACCGGTGAGCCAAGGGCGGTCACAGCCAGTGCATCAGTCCCCACCACAGAAGCCGAACGCGGCGGTTGGTCGAGTGCAGCGCACCCGCCGGTGCGGCCTTAGCCGGAGAGCGACGCCGGCTGGAGCCGCCAACTCACCCCGGACCTGGTGGCCAGGTAGACCTGGAGCTGCGGGTGTCCGGGCCGGAGCCTGTAGAGGGAGGGGGGAACCAGCCCGGCGAACAACCTCGCCGGCTCGCGGGCCTTGAGCGGGTAGAAGCCGGCCGTCGCTCCCACCTGCCCGTTGACCACGATCACCATGCGCGCGCCGGGGGGCGGTGTCCCCGAGGTCACCTCGCCGCTGACCACCGACGGCACCACCCGGGTCTCGGGGTCGACCCGTTCGAACAGGTGCCGGTCGTTCAGCTTCGCCGCGACCGGGTCACCGGCGACGACCTGTCCGATCCTGGCGGGTGGTTCGTAGATCCAGTCGGCGGTCGCCCCGAACTGATAGAAGCCGCGCTCGCCGGACTGGTGGGCGCGGATCAGCGTGTCGGTCACCCCGTGGAGGACCTTTTTGAGGTTGGTCGGTCCGGGCCTGACGAGTTGCTGGCCGGGACGGTTGTAGAACACCTTGTCGGTTCGCTGTCGCCGGGGCGGTCCGTTCTCGGCGAAGCCGTCCACCTGCCAGGGAACAGTCAGGCCAACCATGTCCGCGAGGGTCGGCACGAGGTCGACATGCTCCCAGTTGCGGTCGTCGACGCGACCCTGGGTCTGGCCGGGCGCCTTGAGGAACATCGGCACCCACATCAGGTCGGCGGCGTTGCGGGAGCCGAGCACCCTGGCGGGGTTGCCGGGGGTGAACCCCTCGCCGTGGTCGGCGGTGAGCACGACCAGCGATGTGTCCCACAGCCCTTGACGCTTCAGGCGGTCGATCACCGTGCCGAGCAGCTTGTCGGTGTAGGCAACCTGGAGCAGGTGCCGCTGGTGCTGGACCGACTGGATGGCATCCGGCCAGACGTCATGTGGCCGCTCTGGGATCGGGAGCGACTCGGCGTTGTAGACCCGCCCGTCCGGCAGGTACCTCCAGGGCGTGTGCGGCATGAGCAGGTGGAGGAAGTACAGGGTCGGCTGGTGGTCTGAGGAGCTGATCGAACGCACGAATGTGTCGACCCGGTGCGGCTGGTCGTACTTCAGGTTGCCGAAGTAGGCGGTTGGGCCATCCTCGTCCACGGCCGTGGCGGCAGGGTCGGTGGCGGTCTCGACCGGCCAGACGATGCTCTTGTAGACCTTGGCTGTCTCCTCGGCCAGATCCGTGAACGCTGTCGGGGACCCGGTCTGGCCGCACTTGTCGGCCGGGCAGAGCTGGGTGACAGTCTCGAAGACCTTGAGGTTGTAGTGGTGCGCGAACAAGGTGAACAGGTTGTGCGGGTAGCTGCTGATGTTTGGCGCGGCGGACTTGCGATCCCCACCCGGGTAGCGGCCGCTCAACATGGCTGGCACCGCATAGGGTGTCCACCCGCCGATGCCGGTGGCGTTGCGGTACCAGGTCGAGCGGGCGGCGAGCTCGGCGAAGTTCGGGTACACCCGCGGGTCGACCTCCCCCTGGCTGTCCAGCAGCGACATCAGCGGGAACTCGTCGAAGACGACCATCACCACTGGTGGCAGCGCCTTGGAGGGGTCGGCCCGCACCGGCGTCGCCGTTCGCGTGTCAGGGCGGGCCGGCAGCATCAGCGACGCCGACGGTGAAACGGTGACGAACAGCAGGACGAACACCAGCGGCGCCGGGGACAGGTAACGAAGCCACAGCCGCAGCGCCGGCCCCTTGGCATAGGCCCAAGCGACCGCCAACCCGACCAGCACGGCAGCCACGGCCAGGCGCGTGCCCCGGATCGGCAGGACCTTCTTGCCTGACTCGATGGCCAGCGCCGTGGCCAGCCCGGCCAGCGCGGCCAGATGCGCCAGCCGCTGGAGCCCCTCGCCCCCAGCCAGGGCGGCGATCACCTCGCCAAGCCACAGACCGGCCGCCGGCGCCAGCACGATCAGGGCGATGACCGCGAGGATCTGGGTACGGCCGGCCCGGTGATACAGAAAGAAGTCGGGCGCCTTGCCGGCGACATCCAGCAGCGGCTGCGCGATCGCCAAGCCGGTCAGGGCGAACAGCTCGAGCAGTGCCCACCACAGCTTCTTGGGGAGCTTGCCCAAGAGCCCGCCAGCACCCCTTGCCGGCGCGAGTGGGGCGTCCTCCGCGGCGTGGCTCACCAACCGGTTCCTTGTTGTCGTGGGCGCTGGATCCAGGACAATAGCACCGGCGCTGTCGGCCGTTTCGCCCTTCCTATCCATGTCTGCGGTTGGGTTCCACTAGGCTTCCAGGGGTGAGCCGAGCTTGGGTCGAACCGGTGCGGTCGCTGCTGGAAGCCCCCGCTCCGGCGGTGCTGACGACCTACCGCAAGGACGCCAGCGCCCACACCGTCCCGGTGTGGTACCGCTGGACCGGTGAAGCCTTCGAGGTCGTGATCGCCAAGGGCGACGTGAAGCTGCGCCACCTGGCCCGCAACCCCCAGTGCGTCCTGGTCGTCTTCGAGGCCGTCCGGCCGTTTCGTGGCGTGGAGGCACGCGGGGTGGCCGAGCTGGTCGAGGGCGACGTCACCTCGGCGCGGGCCGCGATCGCTGGCCGCTATCTCGGCGTGGACGACGGCGAGCGTTTCGCCGCCGACCGGCGATCCAGGCCAGGGGTGCTCCTGCGGCTCGTCCCCGACAGTCCACGGGTCTGGGACCTGTCGGGAATCCTGGGTTCCTGATCGACCCTGGGCAGCATCGACGACCGGCCGTGGGTGGTGCTTGCGGGGTGGGCCAACTGGGAGTTGCTTGCCTGCTCGCGCCCGGGTCAGTTCCCTGCGTCCAGGGCGTCGGCGATGGTCGTGGCGACCAGGGGGTGGGCGAGATACTGCTCGATGGAGTGTTCGTAGGAGCGGGGGTTGGCCACGGCGAGCTGGTCGCGCAGCCCACCTCCCCGGGGCAGCGGTGAGCCAAGCGCCACCCAGTCCCTGACGTCGTACACGTTGACCCACGGCGAGCTCGGCCTGGCTGAGCTCCTGGGCCGCATCCCGTCGGTGACCGCGTCCAGTCCCAGGGGGGCCCCGACGGCAACGAACAGGCCGGCCCGGGCGCGGACCTCGTCCTCGGCCAGGAGCTCGGCGCACACCACCGCGCCGAGGCTGTGGCCGACCAGCACCCAGGCGGGGTCGGCGAGCAGCGCCGAGCGAACCACCTCCTGCACCGCGGGCCGGCAGCCGGGCAGCTCCAGGTAGGCGGAGACGTCGCGCAGCCAGGCCCGGATGACGGCCTCGTCGACCCCGGAATGGTTGGCCACCCACTCCAGCAGACCGCGCAGCAGCACTGAGCTGGGAACCGCGAAGGCGGCCTCCGGGACCACGGCCGGGTGGGCGCCGAGCTCGGCGGCCATGGCCTGGAGCACGGCGACCTGGCGGCGGTTGACCGCGTCCGGCAGCCCGGGGTCCACCTGCTGCACGGCGTCCAGGGCGGCGACGTCGGGGACCGCGGCCCTGCCCTGGACCACCGCGGCCCACAGGACGTCGCCGTAGAACGGGAACCGGATCGCCTCGATGGCCGTGCTGTCCATGGCGTCTCGGCCCGCGCCCGTCAGCCCCTTGTTGAGGCCGGCGGCCCACCGCCGCCGCAGCGCGTCCGGCTCGCGGCCCTG
This sequence comes from Actinomycetes bacterium, assembly GCA_030152105.1. The sequence continues at coordinate 51 of JASLIH010000053.1, read as the reverse complement.
CTGGCCGCGGCCGTGGACGAAGACCAGGGTGCGCATCGGTCGCTCCAAGCT
>JASLIH010000662.1 GCA_030152105.1 Actinomycetes bacterium | reverse complement strand
CGGGGCGGCCAACCTCCCCGGGTTCGGCGACCCGGTGCCGCTCGGCTCCATGGTCGCCGGCGCCCTCGGGGTCAAGCGGGTGGTGGTCGACAACGACGTGGCCGTGGCCACCCTGGCCGAGCACCGCCTCGGCGCCGGCCGCGGCTTCGACGACCTCCTGGTGGTGTTCGCCGGCTCGGGGGTCGGCGGCGCCCTCATCCTCGGCGGCCAGCTCCACATGGGCGCCCACGGCGCCGCCGGCGAGATCGGCCACGTGGTGGTGGTCGACGGCGGCGAGCTCTGCCCCTGCGGCCGCCGGGGCTGCATGGAGGCCTACGCCGGCCGGGTCGCCCTCGAACGGGCCGCCCGCGCTGCCGCCGCCACCGGCCGCCCCACCGAGCTCCTGGCCATCCAGGAGCGCCTCGGCCGCCCCCGCATGAGCAGCGGTGTCTGGAAGGCGGCTCTCGACGCCGGCGACCCGCTGGCCCATGAGCTGATCGACCGGGCCGTGGAGGCCCTGAGCGCGGCCATCGCCTCGGCCCTCAACCTGGTCGACGTCGAGGCCGTCCTGGTCGGCGGCGGCCTGGGCGACAAGCTCGGCGAGCCGTTCGTCCGCCGGATCGAGACGGCCATCGTCCCCCACCTGTTCATCCCACCGTCCCAGCTGGTGGTCCGCCTGGGCGAGCTCGGCGACTACGCCGGGGCCATGGGGGCCGCCCTGCTGTCCGAGGATCAGGCCGGGGCCAGGCGGTAGACCTCGCCGCCGAGGGAGAGGGCGTACAGCTCGCCCGAGGCGTCGACGCCGAAGGAGCTCAGGCCGGGGACGCTGAGGCCGAGGTCGCGCTGCTCGACCACCTTGCCGTCGCGGACGCGGGCCGCCCGGACCCAGCCGGCGCAGTAGTCGCCGTAGAGGTAGGCGCCGCGCAGGCCGTCGATCCGCTGACCGCGGTAGACGAACCCGCCGATCACGGTGCAGGCACCACCGGCCCGTCCGTACTCGATCACCGGGTCGACCGCGCCCTCGGGCCGCTCGCCGCCGTTGAACGGGTGGCGGCCCTCGCGCCGGTTCCAGCCGTAGTTGCGGCCGCCCGACCCGGCCGGCTGGTAGTCGACCTCCTCGTAGGTGTCCTGGCCGACGTCGCCGATCCACAGGTCGCCGGTGGCCGGGTCGAACGAGAAGCGCCAGGGGTTGCGCAGCCCGTAGGCCCAGATCTCGGGCCGGGCGCCCTCGCGGCCTACGAACGGGTTGTCGGGCGGGACCCGGTAGGGCCGGCCCCCGGCCGGCCGCGGGTCGATCCGGAGGATCTTGCCGAACAGGGTGTCCAGCGACTGGCCGTTGCCCAGGGGGTCGCCGCCGCCGCCGCCGTCGCCGAAGGCGATGTAGAGGCGGCGGTCGGGCCCGAAGGCGAGCTGGCCGCCGTTGTGGTTGGCGAACGGGTCGTCGAAATGGAGGATCGAGCGCTCCGAGCCGGGGTCGGCCCGCTGGCCGCGCATGGTCAGCTCGGAGATCTGGTGGTCCCCGTTCCGGTCGCTGTAGGCCAGGTACAGGTAGCGGCCGTCGGGCGAGAAGGCCAGGCCCAGCAGCCCCTGCTCGCCGCCGGCGGTGACCTCCCCGGAGATGTCGACCACCGGGGTCGGGTCGAGCTGCCCGCCGCGGACCGCCCGCACCCGCCCCACCTGCTCGACCAGGTACAGGGTGCGGTCCCCGGGCCGCACCGCCATGGCCACCGGCTGCTCCAGCTGGGCCACCGTGACCAGCCGGACCTTGGCCGCCCGGAACTGGGCGCTGGAGGCGGCCTGGGCCTGGGCCGTGGTCGGGGTCGCCCCCGTGGTGGTCGGCACCAGCGTGGTCGAGCTGACGCTGGTGGTCGGCGCGGCCGACCGGTCGGGCTCGTTCCCGGAGCAGGCGGCGACCAGCAGAGCAACGCCAAGGATGGCGGCCAGGCCGCGAGCGACTCGATGCATGCGCGACATTCTCGTCGGCCCGGGCAAAGTTTGCTCGCCCGCCCAGCGCAGCCTGTGGACAGCGCCGAGCACTCGCCTCGACGGCCGGGCGACGCTCCCCCACCGGGTGTCTGGGCGCGGACCGGCGCTGGGGCGCGACCCTCCCCGTCAGCCGGGGTCAGTGGGGCGGGTGGGGAGGGCGACGCCCATGCGGATCAGGAGGCGCTGGACCCGGCGGTCGATGGCGTCGCGGATGCAGCGGACCGCGGTGGCGTCCTTGCCGTTGGGGTCGTCGATGCACCAGTCCTCGGTGCGGCGGCCCTCGGTGAGGTTGTCCCGGTCATACCCCATGACCACGACCAGCTCGGCCCGGTCGAGCAGCGCCGGCGACGGCCGCTCGGAGGCGGTCAGGCTCAGGTCGACGCCGAGCTGGGCCAGGGAGGCGGCGACCGCCGGGTCGGGGTCGACGGTGGCCGGGCTGGCCGAGACGGCCCGCACCCGGCCCTTGGACCGGTGGGCGAGCAGGGCCGCGGCCACGCGGCTGCCGGCGTCGTCGGTGACCCCGAGGAAGACCACCACCCGGGCCGGGCGCGCGCCCGGCCGCCCGTTCCCGCCGCCCGGGACGGCGATCAGTCGTGGCGGCGTCCCCGACTGGTCCCTGGCCGCAGCGGCCCCCGACCCACTCGCGCTCATTCCCACCACCGCCCAGCGACGTAGGGATGTACCAAGAAGACGCCACAGCAGGGTCTCAGGTTCCATGCCGATCCACGCAGATGCTGTCATTTCGGTGACACCGGACCTGTCGCAAGGTTGTCGGCTGTCGTGGGCGGCTGCTGTAGTACCCCGATGCGGCGGATCGGGATCGAGGAGCGGCGGGCCCGGCTCGGGCTGCGCCACCACCTGGCGGGCACGGCCAAGGCCGGCGTGGTCGAGGTGGCCCGCGACCTGGTCGGCCTGCACGCGACCGACCCGGCGACGGTGTATCTGGCCGCCCGGGCCCGGATGCTCGACCCGGCGGTCGCGGCCGTCGAGCAGGCCCTGTACGAGGACCGGGAGCTGGTCCGGATCCTCGGCATGCGCCGGACCATGTTCATCGAGCCGGTCGAGCTCATGGGGGTGGTGCAGGCCGCCTGCACCGACGCCATCGCCACCCAGCAGCGGCGCCTGCTGGTCGACATCATCGGCCGGGCCGGGCTGGCCGACGACCCGCCAGGCTGGATCGAGGACGTGGAGAAGGTCGCCGTCAACGCGCTGGAGGCCCGCGGCGGAGCGACCGCCGCCGAACTGGCCAAGGACGACCCCCGCCTCGCCCAGCAGATCGTGTTCGCCGAGGGCAAGCCGTACGAGGGCCGCCAGAGCGTGGTCTCCCGCATCCTGCTGCTGCTGGCCGCCGAGGGCCGGATCGTCCGCGGCCGCCCTCGCGGGTCCTGGGTCAGCGGCCAGTACCGCTGGTCGGTGGTTGACGCCTGGCTGCCCGGCGGCGTCCCAGCCTGGTCACTCCAGGAGGCCCAGGCCGAGCTGGTCCGCCGCTGGCTCCGAGGGTTCGGCCCGGCCACGATCGCCGATGTGAAGTGGTGGACCGGCCTGCCCATGGGCCAGGTACGCCGGGCCGTGGCCGAGACCGGCGCGGTCGAGGTCGACCTGGACGGCACCCCTGGCCTGGTCCTGCCCGACGACCTCGACCCGGTGCCCGCACCCGAGCCCTGGGTCGCCCTGCTGCCCGCCCTCGACCCGACCACCATGGGCTGGGCCGGACGCGACTTCTACCTCGACCCCCATCGCCCGGCGCTGTTCGACCGCAACGGCAACGCCGGCCCGACCATCTGGCTGAACGGCCACGTCGTCGGCGGCTGGGCCCAACGCGGGACCGGCGAGGTCGTCCTACGCCTCCTCGAAGACGTCGGCACGGACGCAACCGAGGCAATCGAAGCCGAGGCCGCCCGCCTCACCGCCTGGCTCACCCCGCTCCGGGTCACCCCCCGCTTCCGCACCCCCCTCGAACGCGAGCTGATCGCCTAGCCCCGATCGAACTCCGGTGTCCGGCAAAATGTGGCGGCCCGGCAGCCGGCGGGTCGAGCATTGCCTGGGCTGCTGGGCCGCTGGAGCGGGCCGGTCACTCTGACGGCATCAGGATCCAGAGGATCGGGTAGACGAGGATCTGGCTGCCGGGGATGACGATCAGGGTGACGACGAACAGGATCCTCATCATCGTCGCGCCCATGCCGAACCGGCGGGCCAGCCCGGCGCAGACCCCGCCGAGGATCCTGCCCTGGCGCGGCCGTACGAGCCCTTGACGACGAAACGCTTCCATCTCTGCGGTCCTCCATGACCTCGATGTTCCCCACCACCCTAGGAGGGATGCGCCCCAACGGCATCGGGAATCGGCCCGAGGATCGTCGCCGGCGGGTCAGGGTCCGATCAGGGACATCCCTGATGCGCGGCTCGCGAACCGCGGGCCGTCCGCCCAGCGGCTGCTATGCTCCGGCGGCGATGCCGCCGACTCCGACCCTCGCCGACCAGGTGAGCCGGCTCTACGACCTGGTCGCGGGCTACCACGCCACCCACCTGATGGAGATCGCCCGTGAGCTGGGCGTCTGGGAGGCGCTGACCCGGGACCCGGGCCTGGCCTCCCGCGAGCTCGCCGACCGGCTCGGCACCGACCCGTTCTACACCGATGTGCTCTGCCGCACCGCGTTCTCCTTCGGGCTGCTGGAGCGCGACGGCGACGGCTGGCGCATGGCGCCCCACTTCGACCAGATCCTTGGCAACCCCGAGTCGAGCTTCTACCTGGCCTGCGCCCCACGGGTCCACATGGTCCTCGGGGACGACTACCGCGACTACGTCGGCCACTTCCGCGCCGGGACCCAACATCCCTACCAGGAGCATGGCGAGCGGTTCATGCGCGAGGTCGCCGAGGCGCTGAAGACGCTCCCGCGGATCTTCCTCGACTTTGTGCTGCCCAACCTGCCCGGCCTGAACGCGCGGCTGGCCGACGGCGCCCGGGTCCTGGACGTGGGCTGCGGCGGCGGCTGGGGGATGGTGCAGATCGCCGAGCGGTTCCCCCGGACGGCCTGCGTCGGGATCGACCTCGAGCCCTACTCGGTCGAGCTGGCGCGGCGGCTGATCGCCGAGCGGGGCCTGGAGGGCCGCTGTGAGGCCCGCGTGCAGAGCGCGGGCCAGCTCGGCGAGGACGGCACCTACGACGTCGCCACCAGCTTCCTGGTCATCCACGAGATCGCCCCGGAGGCCAAGGCGGGGGCCTTCGCCGCGGTCGCCCGGGCCCTGAAGCCGGGCGGCTACTTCCTGATCTTCGACGAGACCTACCCGGAGACCGACGAGGCGCTGCGGACGATGCCGTCCCGCTTGGCCGCCATGGCCCAGTGGTACGAGCTCACCTGGGGCAACATCGTCGGCACCCGCTCCGAACTCCACGCCCTCTGCCGGGAGGCTGGCCTCGAGGTCGTCGAGGAGACCACCTTCTCCCGCTTCAGCATCCTGGTCGCGGCCAAGCCCTAGAGGGCCGGGATCAGGGGGCGGACGGGGTCTCCGGCTGGGCCTCCAGGACCCGCTTGGCGATCTCGGACAAGGGGAGCTGGCGGTCCATGGCCGCCCGGCGCATGCGGGTGTAGGCCTGGTCCTCGGTGAGGCCGAACTGCTCCATGAGCCGTCCCTTGGCCTTCTCGATCACCTTGCGGGCGGCCAGCTTGGACTCGAGGTCGTCGACCGTGCCCTGGAGCTCGCGGCGGTCGGCCGCCCGGGCGAGGGCCACGCTCACCCCGGCCAGCAGCTGGGCCGGCTGGAACGGCTTGACCAGGTAGCCGATGGTGCCGGCGTCGGCCGCCTCCTCGACCAGGTCCTTGTCGGAGAAGGCGGTGAGGATCAGCACCGCGGGACCCTCGGCAGTGATCTGGCGGGCCGCGGTGAGGCCGTCGACCTTGGGCATCTTCACGTCCATGACCACCAGGTCGGGACCGAGCTCACGGGCCAGGCGCAGGGCCTGCTCGCCGTCGCCGGCCTCGCCGACGACGGTGTGCCCACCCTCCTCGAGGGTCTCGACGATATCCACCCGGATCATGACCTCGTCCTCGGCGACGAGCACACGCGCCATCCTGCTCCTTCCACTACGAACGTCGGGTAGGCATCGTAGCCCGGAAGCGGGTTGAGGCGTCATGCGGTCCCTTCGTGTGCCTGCTCGATGGCCGCGACCTCGGCCCGGGGCGCGACCCGCCAGAAGGCGGCGTGCGCGCGGTCCCAGGTCTCGAGGATCTCGCCGGCCACCGCCGAGCCGGTCAGCTCGTGGTGAGCCTCGATCAGCTCCCGCAGGAAGATCAGCTCGAACTCGTCCGGCCGGACCGGCCGCACCAGCTCGTCGTTGAGCTGGTCGAGGGCCTGGCTGTCGGGGTCGTAGAGGAACAGCTCGCCCCCGGTCATGCCGGCGCCGAGGTTGCGGCCGACCGGGCCGAGCACGATCACCGACCCGCCGGTCATGTACTCGCCGCAATGGTCGCCGACACCCTCGACCACCGCCGTGGCCCCCGAGTTGCGGACCGCGAACCGCTCCCCGGCCCGCCCGGCGCAGAACAGCTCCCCACGGGTCGCCCCGTACAGGGCGGTGTTGCCGATCAGGACGGGGGCGCCGGCGTCGTCGGCCGGCGGGCGGACGACGATGCGGCCGCCGCCCATGCCCTTGCCGACGTAGTCGTTGCAGACGCCCGTGAGCCGCAGATCGATGCCGGGGGCCAGGAAGGCGCCGAAGCTCTGCCCGGCTGTCCCCTCGAGCTCGATCCGGGCCCGGCCGGCGGGCGGCCGCGAGCCGAAGGCGGCCCCGACGGCCACGCCCAGCCGGGCCCCGACCGACCGGTCGGTGTTGGTGATCGGGTACTGGAGGTGGACCAGGTCGCCGTCGCGCAGCCCCGGCCAGGCCTCGTCATGGATCCGGTCGCCGAGCTCGGAGCGGGGGCGCTGGATCGGGTCGGAGGCCACGAACCGGGTCGCCCCGTCCTCGCCCCCGATGGCCAGCAGGGGTGACAGGTCGAGGCTGTCGGCCCTGGCGTCGCCGGTGCGGCGCTGGCTGAGCAGGTCGACCCGGCCGACGGCCTCGTCCAGGCTGCGCAGCCCGAGGGAGGCCAGCAGCTCCCTCGTCTCCTGGGCCACGTACTCGAGGTAGTGGACGACCATGTCCGGGGTGCCGGTGTACTTGGCTCTGAGGTCGGGCCGCTGGGTGGCGATGCCGACCGGGCAGTTGTCCTGGTGGCAGGTCCGGACCATCAGGCAGCCCTCGGCCAGCAGGGCGGCCGTGCCGAAGCCGAACTCGTCCGCTCCGAGCAGGGCCGCCACCAGCACGTCGCGGCCGGTCTTGAAGCCGCCGTCGACCCGGACCTTGCAGCGCGAGCGGAGGTTGTTGGCGACAAGGGCCTGCTGGGTCTCGGCCAGGCCCAGCTCCCAGGGCGCGCCGCCGTGCTTGATCGAGGACAGCGGGCTGGCCCCGGTGCCGCCGTCGGCCCCGGAGATCATGACCACGTCGGCCAGCGACTTGACCACCCCGGCGGCGATCGTGCCCACCCCGGCCTCGGCGACCAGCTTGACCGACACCTCGGCGGTGGGGTTGGCCTGCTTGAGGTCGAACACCAGCTGGGCCAGGTCCTCGATCGAGTAGATGTCGTGGTGGGGCGGGGGCGAGATCAGGGCGACCCCGGGCTGGGTGTGGCGCAGCCGGGCGATCTCGGCCGAGACCTTGTGACCGGGCAGCTGGCCGCCCTCGCCCGGCTTGGAGCCCTGGGCGATCTTGATCTGGAGCTCGACGGCGTTGGCCAGGTACGCCGGGGTGACCCCGAAGCGGCCGGAGGCGACCTGCTTGATGGCCGAGCTGCGCTCGGTGCCGAAGCGGGCCGGGTCCTCGCCGCCCTCGCCACAGTTCGACCGGCCGCCGACCCGGTTGAGGGCGATAGCCAGGGTCTCGTGAGCCTCGGGGGACAGCGACCCAAGGCTCATGGCCGCGGTCGAGAAGCGGGCCATGATGTCGGCCGCCGGCTCGACCTCGTCCAGGGGCACGGGCGGGCCGGCCGGGCTGGTGGCCAGCAGGTCGCGCAGGGCGGCCGGGGGCCGCTCGTTGACCAGGCTGGCGTAGTGCCTGTAGCGCTCGAACCCGCCCCCCTTGACCGCCTGCTGGAGCAGGTGGGCGCCGCGCTTGGAGCCCTTCATCTCGGCCCCCTCGCGGACCGTGAAGTGCAGGGCCTGCATGACCTCGGGGTTGGTGGCGTGGTACTCGCCCCCGGGGCGGTGCTTGAACCAGCCCGGGTTCTCCAGCCGGGCCACCTCGGCCTGGCCGGCCCGGTGCCGGTCGAGGGCGTCGGCGGCCAGCTCGTCCAGGCCGATGCCGCCGAGCGGGGACGGGGTGCCGGCGAAGCAGAGGTCGACGACCTCCTCGTCGAGGCCGACGGCCTCGAAGATCTGGGCTCCCCGGTAGGCGTCAAGCACCGAGATGCCCATCTTGCTCATGACCTTGAACACGCCCTCGGTCAGGGCGTCGCGGTAGCGGTCCTGGGCGGCCGCCGGGTCCTGGTCGAGGGCGGCCACCGCGGCCAGGGTGAGCCGGGGGCAGATGGCGTCGGCACCGTAGCCGAGCAGGGCGGCCGCCTGGTGGGAGTCGACCGGCTCCCCGGTGTCGGCGACCACGCTGGTCCGGGTGGCCAGGCCCTCGCGGAGCAGCCGCTGCTGCACGGACCCGACGGCCAGCAGCGACGGGACGGGGACGGCATCGGAGAGCTCGTCGGCGCCGGCGTCGGAGATGACCAGCAGGCAGGCGCCGTCGCGCACGGCGGCCACCGCCTCCTCCCCGAGGCGCAGGCAGGCGGCCCGCAGCCCGCCCGGGCCCTCGTCCACCGGCCAGGTGGCGTCGAGCACCCTGGGGCAGAGCCCGAGGGCCGGGTCCTTGAGGGCCTCCAGCCCGTCGGGGGTGAAGGTGAAGCCGGCCAGCTCCAGCATCCTGGCCGCCTCCGGCTCCTCGCCGAGCAGCGGGCGGCGGCAGCCGAGCAGGGTCCTGCTGGACAGCACGTGGCGTTCGCGCAGGTGGTCGATGGGCGGGTTGGTCACCTGGGCGAAGCGCTGGCGCAGGAAGTGGCCGACCGGCCGGGCGGTCAGCCCGAGCACGGCCGGGGGGGTGTCGTCGCCCATCGAGGCCGTCGGCTCCTTGCCGGCCGTGGCCATCGGCCGGAGCACGGTGGTGAGGAGCTCCCGGGTGAAGCCGAAGGTGGCCTGGGCGGCGACGGCGCGGCGGTCGTCGGTGGCCACCCCGACCGGGCGGCCGGCCTCCACGCTCCGCAGGTGCTCGGCCACCCAGGCGCTCCAGGGCCGGCTGGCGGCCAGCTCGCCCTTGATCTGGTCGTCGGTGAGCAGCCCCCGCTCGGGGTCGACGCACAGCATCTGCCCGGGCCCGAGCCGGCCCCGCCGCACCCGGCCGCGGCCGGCGGTGTCGACCGCGCCGGCCTCCGAGGCGCACACGACCAGGCCGTCCTCGGTCGCCTCCCAGCGCATCGGCCGCAGCCCGTTGCGGTCCAGCGCGGCCCCGACAAGGCGGCCGTCGGTGAAGACCAGGCCGGCCGGGCCGTCCCACGGCTCGGTCAGGCAGGCGTGGTAGCGGTAGAAGTCGCGCAGGTCCTGGCGGTCGTCGTCGGCCAGGGGCTCGACCGCCGGGACCAGCATGGCCAGGGCGTGGCGGAGGTCGCGGCCGCCCCTGACCAGCAGCTCGACGGCGTTGTCGAGCTGTGCCGAGTCGGACCCGTCCGGGTCGAGCACCGGCCGCAGCAGCTGCTCGTCGAGCTCGCCGGCGCCCAGGTGGCCCTCGCGGGCCCGCATCCAGGCCACGTTGCCGTCGAGGGTGTTGATCTCGCCGTTGTGGCAGAGGAACCGGAACGGCTGGGCGCGCTCCCAGGAGGGCGCGGTGTTGGTCGAGTAGCGCTGGTGGAACACGGCGAACGCCACGTCGAAGCGCGGGTCGGCCAGGTCGGGATAGAAGGCGGCGAGCTGGTCGGCCGCGCACAGCGCCTTGTAGGTCACCGTCCGGGTCGAGCAGGAGGCCAGGTACAGTCCGACCTCGGCCTGCCTGGCGGCCAGGGCGGCCCGCCGCCCGGCCCGGAAGCAGCGCCGCTCGGCCTCCTCGGGGTCGGCCTCGCCCGCGACCCGGAAGACTGCCTGCTCGATGGCGGGCGCGGTCGCCCTGGCCAGGTCCCCAAGGGCGGCCAGGTCGGCCGGGACCAGCCGCCAGCGGAGCAGCTCGAGCCCTTCGGCGACGAGCGCCTGCTCGACCACCCGGCGGGCCTCCTTGGCGTCGGCGGGGTCGTGGGGGAGGAAGGCCATGGCCACTCCGGGCCGGCCGCCCTGGTCACCGGCCCCGGGGCCGGTGAAGAACCCCTCGGGCAACGGGACCAGCACGCCGGCGCCGTCGCCGGTGCGGGCGTCGGCCGCGACCGCCCCCCGGTGCCGGAGGCGCTCGAGCCCGCACAGGGCGGCGTCGAGGACGGCCCGGCTGGGGCGGCCGTGCACGTCGGCCACGAAGCCGATGCCGCAGGCGTCGCGCTCGTCGCGTCGCCGGTCATACAGGGGCCGGCCGCTCGGGCCGGTGCCTGCCAGGAGGTGCTCCGTCATCTCGCCTCCGAGAGCACTGCGTGGGGCAGACGCCGGGAGCCGAGTGGTGGACGACGATGTCCAGGGACACGAAAACGGCGCCGCCTTGGGCGAGCGCCGTTGCTCTTCGACCATGAGCCTACGGAGGTGGCTGCGGTGCGTCAACAGCCGGCGCGGCGACCGCCGCGGCCTACCCGGAACGGGTCGGTCTGGTCCGCCAGGCGACCGCCACGCCGGCCCCGGCGGCCAGCACCAGCAGCAGCAGCCCACCGCCGACGAGCCGCAGCAGCTGGCCGGTGTCGAGCCGGGTCTCGGCCGGGAGGGCGGGCAGGCCGGGCACCGGCTCCGGCCGCAAGGCCTGCTTGGGGACGAGGCCGAGGCGCACGGCCAGGCGGCCCAGGGCCGCCGGCCGGGCCGG
>JASLIH010000641.1 GCA_030152105.1 Actinomycetes bacterium | reverse complement strand
CGCGCAGGCGTTGAACTCGGAAAGGCTGATCTCCAAGGCGACGCTCGCCGAAGCGACCCGCCCCCACCAACAGCAGTACGGGTATGGCTTTGGTGTGCAGGGCCAAGGGCGGCTACGCAGCTACGGGCACGGTGGGGGGGCGCCCGGCATGAACGGTGAGCTGCGGGTCTTCCCTGAGCTCGGCTACGTGGTGGTCGGCCTCAGTAACCTCGACCCGCCGGCGGCGTCCGAGTTGGTGGAGTTCTTCACCCTCCGCATGCCGGACCAGTAGCCGAGTTGCATCCATTTAGACTCCGAGCCGGGACCCCAGCTACTGCGCGCCTGAAACGAACGTGCAACGGGTCGATCATCGGATTCGAGGGCCAAGCCCAAGGGGATGTTTCCCCGGACCCGTCATCTCCCGCTGCAGGGCGACATGGAGTCGCATAGCAGGTCCTCAGCGCTATGCAAAGCCGGGGTCTTACTCTGGCCACTCGCGCTAGGCGTCCATGGATTTGACTGCGACGAGGTTAGTCCTAGTGCCCCTAACAGGACTCGAACCTGCACTCTACGTTTTTGGGAGATGGCTCAGCGCAGACGCTGTGCTGGATCACGAAGGACCTGGTCGGCCGCGACCGTGAAGCGAGAGTCATCAGGTTGTGGCGGCGCACCGCAGCGACGGCCCTACAAGGTACTGGGGCGCAGGTTCCGGGGTCTTGCGTTGCGGTGACGGCCCTCGAATGGGCTCGTGATCACTCGTCGAGGCTCGGATGGTCGGCCCATCTCACAGGCGTACAAATTGGGCAACGGATGGCACGCCGACGGTGTCGACGATGAAGAGCATGTAGAAGCCGGGTGGCGCGATGTTGCTGTTGGGTGGGCTCGTGACGGTCAGGCGATCCGGCGTGCGGCCGTTGATGGCGAGCCCGACGTGCCGCTGGTCCATGTTGAACGAGTGCGTGGCAGCGCCCGCCCGAATTAGCACGACCGAGCCGATCTCGGCCGCGTCGGTGGTATCGATGTCAAACGCCGTGTCGTAGGCCAGCTGCCGGGGAGCGGCCACGATGGCGGGGCGAGGGCCGCGGAACAGGTAGGGAGGGCTGAAGATCTCGACACGGTGCTCTGGGTAGTTGTAGGGCTCGGTGTTGAAGAGCCCATCCTTACCCATGATCAGCACGCGGGCGTCGGGAAGCAGGAGCGCGGTGGCGTGGTAGCTGCGTGGCACCCGCATCGGGCACAGGGTCGTCCATCCCTCGGAGACCGGGTCGAACAGCTCGATCGGGAGGACGGGCTTGACGGCGAGGTCCGCCCTGCCGGTGGAGCTGCCACCGACGACCGCGACGGAGCCATCGGGGAGCAGGACCGCATCCGCCATGACCCGCGGCGCCGTCATCGGGGCGGTGAACCTCCAGGCAGGTTGAGCGGCTCCCAGGTCGAGGATCTCGACTGTCTTGTTGGCCGGGGTCGAGACCGTCAGCTCCTCGTGGTCGGCCCCGCCCCCGCCGACGACCAGGACCCGGGCCCGGTAAGGGGGGTCGCTGGTTGGCAGCAGGGGAAGCAGCACCGAGGTGCCGGCACCGGGATAGGTACGCGACCACGGGTACTCGGTCCGGAGTTGGGTCGCCTGCCACGAGCGAGCGGCCAGGTCGTACACGCGCGTGGTGTTGCGCGAGTGGACGAGGAGCTTCCCGGACGGCAGCACAAAGACAAACGGGTAGAGGTCGATGGTGGCGAAGGCGGGCGGGAAGTGATTCGAGAATGGGACCGGCAGCGGCTCCTCGGGCTCGATGCCAGAGGCGGGATCGTAGAGCTGGAGGGTGTTGTTCACCGGGGCGCCGGGTCCCACTGGCCCGCCGTGGTTCTTGGTCCCGGAGATGATGAAGACCTTACCGTCGGGCAGGGTCGTGCAGGTCGGATACCAGCGCCCATTCGCCATCTCGCCGATCCGCGTCCAGGTTTCCTGGTCTGGGTCGAAGGTGTGCAGCGCGTTGACCTCGTCCTGGTGCCCACCGGCCACAAAGAGGCGGCCGTCGTCAAGCAGCGAGTGGCCGCTACAGAACAGGTGATGACTTGCCGGTGGTGGATGGACCGCACCGCTGCCGGGGTCCAGGACGCGGGAGACGGCCACGTCGGCGTCGCTGTCGGAGAAGCCGAACAGCACGACCTTGCCGGTGCGGAGGACGGCGCCATGGATGCCGACGATCTCGGCGCTGAAGGGAGGTGCGTGGCGCCCCCCGACAGTGGGGTCACAAAATGGCTGCAGGGCCAGGAGAGCCTGCTCGCTCCAGCTTCGGGTCCCGCCGTCGTCCCGTGACCAGTGCACGAGCTGGTCGCCAACTAGCGCCATCACTTCCAGGTTGCCCACAGGCCCGAGGTTGCTCTGGATCAACGCCGCCGCCAGCACGCTACCCGCACCGAACTTGGTGGGTCCGTGCCAGACGCCGTTAGCACCACGCCACCAGTGCGCCAGGCCCCCTGCGGTGAGGGGCGCCACCACCTCGAAGTTGCGGTTGTTGCCGTGCGAGCTCTGTATGAGAGCGGGAGTACTGGCGACCCCGGTCGCGAACGTGGCGCCCTTGGTCCACTTCCAGGTGCCGCCGTCGTCGCGCCACCAGTGGACGAGCTGGTCGCCGACGAGGGCCACCACCTCCAGGTTGCCAAGCGGCCCGAAGTTGCTCTGGATCAGGGCTGCCGCCTGCACGCTGCCGCTGCCGAATCTGGCGGGACCGTGCCAGGTGACGCTGGCGCCATCGTTGTCGCGCCACCAGTGGGCCAGGCCACCCTCGGCATGAGGCGTCACCACTTCGAAGTTGCCCTTGGCCCCGTGCGAGCCCTGGACCAGTCCCGGAGTCCCGACAACCCCGGTGGCGATCGGCACAACCGGCTTGGCCATGTGGGCATGCCAGGCCCAGGTCCCACCATCATCGCGCCAGTAGTGGTACAGGCTCCCTCCGGCGTTGGCCACGACCTCGAGGTTGCCAACCGTACCGAAGTTACTTTGGATGAGGGCGGCGGCGTCGACATGCTGGGTGCTGCCGAACATCAGCGTCGGTCCTCTCCAGGGCCGGCCAGGATCATCGTTGTCGCGCCACCAATGCGCCAGTCCGCCCCCGCTGCGTGGCGCGACCACCTCAAAGTTGCCCTTCCCCCCATGACTGCTCTGCACAAAGAAGCCACCCATGATCTCCCCCTCGCCCTTCACCGGTGTAGGCGGCCAGACCGGCATCCGTCCTCCTACCACCACCAGCCTGGACTGCAATTACCGTCAGGACTAGATGGCGGTGCGGCCAGACCGGGGGGTTGTTTGGGTTACCGAGCGCTGTGCAACGCCTGAAATGAGGGTGGCGACCCTCGGGAGATGGCCTCGTTAACCTATCTGACCTGCGGCGATGAATGCCTGGTGCCCTGGCAGGACTCGAACCTGCAACCTGCTGTTTAGGAAATAACTGTCCATATTCCGCTCAGACCGCCCTAGGTCGCTGGTGCCCAATGGGGTTGAAAAGGGCTGATCCTGATCGCCGGAGGATGTTGTCGGCGATGGTGGTCGGGCCCTGCCGGTGGGCGTAGGGATCCTGATCGGTTCCCGGTTTGGTCTACGCCGGTGCCAGCGCCACCCACCTGGTTGGGAGTGCACGCCGAGCACGGCCAGGCGGGCGAGGTTGACCGCGGCGGCCAGCAG
>JASLIH010000631.1 GCA_030152105.1 Actinomycetes bacterium | reverse complement strand
CATCATTGGCGCCACCGACGGCGCCGACGGCAAGTTCGACCGCGACTTCCTGCCCACCGACGAGCGGAGCCGCTGGCGCTTCCAGGCCATTGCGATGGCCCTGCGTGAGGGAGCAGAGCTTCCACCCATCGAGGTCTACCGACTGCACGGCCACTACTACGTCTCCGATGGCCATCACCGCGTGGCGGCCGCCCGAGCGCTCGGTGAGAAGTCCATCGCAGCTTACGTGACCGAGATCCTCGGGTGACCCTTCACCGGCCCATACGAAGCGATCCGAACGCCCACCTACTCCCAACAGTGACCCCTGACGTTCAAGCTGACACCGGCCTCGACCCAGACCCGCCGTGTGCTCCGAGGCCAACCGGTACCCTTCATTCCTTGAAGTCGCGATCGGATTCGAACCGACGACCTTCCGATTACGAGACGGATTCTCGGCGTCGATTTGGACGGCTCCAGACGGATCGAGCCTGCTCACGTTGGATGGCCCGTCGGTCTAGACGACTCCAGATGGATCCAGAAGGATCGTCTGGATGATCAAACGGATGATCAAAGCGCATCCGATACAGAATCGGATGGCAAGGCAAGTGAATCACGTCCCGCTCCCGCCAGCGCAAGGATGGGTGCACGTGCCGTCGTCGCTCCGCGAGCGCCTGGACTCTCCGACACGGAAGCAGACCGAGGGGGCCATCCAACGCAACCCAGCCGGCCTGACCAGGTCACCTGTTCCGCAGCTTCCGCTGCGGGGTGCAGCCTATCCTGGCGACTCGGCGACACCGCGTTGCCTTCCAGTCAGGACGAGGCGGCCCCCATATCCGCCCGATGCCGTTCACGGGGAGTGGGGTCCAGGAACACCTGGGTGACCTCGGGCACCACCTCGGCCAGCTCGGCCTCGATCCGGGTCGAGACCGCCTCGACCTGCTGGGAGCTGAGCCCGTCGCGCAGGTCCAGGCGGACCGCGACCAGCAGCGACGCCGGTCCCAGGTGCATGGTCAGCAGCTCCAGAACGGCCTCGACCTCGGGATGCGCGAGGATGGCCCGGCGGAGCGCCTCACGCTGCTCGGGCCGGGCCGCCTCACCGATCAGCAGGGCTTTGGTGTCGCGACCCAGCCGGTAGGCGACATAGGCCAGCAGCACGCCGATGAGAATGGAGGCCCCCGCGTCGAAGAACGCCTTCTCGGTCAGCTGGTGCAACCCGACACCGGCCAGGGCCAGCAGCACCCCGGCAACGGCGGCGCTGTCCTCGAACAGCACCGTCTTCACGGTCGGGTCGCGGCTCTGTTGCACATAGACCCGGACCGGTTTGCCGGCGGCGGCCGCCTCGCTGCGGACCTGATGGGCCGCCCGCCACCAGGAAGTCCCCTCGGCGACCAGCGCGAACACCAGCACCCCATAGGTCAGCAGGTAGCCGCCCCCAACCGTCTCACCAGACAGCAGGCCCTGGACGCCCTGCCAGAGCGAGAACAGCGCCCCCGACACAAAGATGAACACCGCTGCCAGCAGCGCCCAGAAGAACCGCTCCTTGCCATAGCCGAACGGGTGGTCCTCGTCCGGCTCGCGGTCGCCCAGGGAGAGCGACACCAGCAGGAACACCTGGTTCATCGTGTCCGCGAACGAGTGCGCGGCCTCGGCCAGCATGGCCGCCGACCCGCCCAGCAGCCCGGCCACCGTCTTGGCGGCCGCGATGGCGAGGTTGGCGAACAGCGCCGCCAGCACCGTCTTTTTGCTCTCGCTGGCCACCGGCGGTCTCTCCTGGCTCGGCGCGGGGTGCCTGCACGCTACCCATCAGCCCAGCGTCTCAACCTGGCCTGGAGACCGAACCCCCATGTCCGCGCTTTGGAAGCACGTCGCCCAACTCCGCGGCTCGGCTCACACGCCAAGACCGCCAGATCCGTAGTCGGTTCACGGCCGTCCAGCGGGTCGTGTCGGAGGTCGTTCTGGCTGGTCATGTCGCTGGTGTCGTCTGTCTGGTAACGCCACGTCTTGCTGGTTGTGCCTGGTGGAACGACCGCGAGCATGACCGCGCCCGCTCCCTGGACGATGCGAGGACGAGCCTGGCGCTCGTCCAAGCCGAGGACCGTAACGGTGACCGCCGGATTGGCTGAGCGGCGGGTGGGTTAGCCGGTGGGCGGCTGCTCCGGCTGCCGACCGCTGCCGTCGAGCTGGTACCGGCCCGCCGGCGGTGGGCAGGCCCAGACCCCGTCTGCCAGCATCAGCCGGCCGGGGCAGCCCTTCACGACCAGCGCCGACGTCCCTGAGAGCTTGAGCCCGCGTCAGGGTGGGCCGAGGCGGCCTCCTCGCCATCCAGCCGACCGGTCAGGGGTTCGAGTCCCCTCACCCTGGCCCGGCCCGGTCGGGCTCAGCCCGGTCGACTCAGCCCGGTAGTGGGCTAGCCTGGTCTTCTTCGGCCAGCGCGTCTTGGAGCCGGGTTCTGGCGCCGTCAGCGCGGTCGCGGTCGGCTTGCGCCTGGTCCTCGCGACCCTGCTGGACGTGCTGGTCGGCGGCCTGCTCGTACAGGTCGATGGCGCGCTGATGGGCGCGCTGCTCGGTCCGTCTGGCCGTGGCCAGCCGCCCGACCACGGCGGCGAGGTCGGGCATGGGCGGCCAGCGGCCGGCCAGGATGTCCTGGGCCATCGCCTGGACCGTGCGGGAGGAGGAACGGGCGCTGAGCCGCAGCCACTCAAAAGCGGTCGCCTCGTCGATGTCCTGGTGGACCATCAGGGCACCCTTGGCCTGCTCAATCAGCACCCGGGTGGTGAGGGCGACCTGGAGCTGTTCGGCCAGCCGACCCTTGACCTCGGCTTGGGCGGCCGAGCCGAGCAGGCTGGCCACCACGCCGGCGTAGGCCTGGAGGGCGCTGATCTCGCTCTGGTTCCAGTCGCGGGGTTCGGCCGCGTAGATGTCCAGGGTGCCGATGGGACCCCCGGCCAGCTCGATCGGCGCGCTGGCGGCGGCGCGGATCTTGACGTCGCTGTACAACAAGCTGATCTCGCCCCAGTCAGGCTCATGGCGGGCATCGGCCATGACCGCCGGGCCACGTTGGGAGAAGGCGACCTGGCAGGGGCCCTGGCCCAGCAGTTCCTGGTTGTCCTCGGCGAGCTGGCTGTCCTGGTCGGTGGCGCTGACCCAGCGCAGCTGGCCGTGCTCATCGGCCAGCATCACCCCGGCGCCCTTCGCACCAAACAGCAACTTGGCGGCGTCCACGACCTGTTGCAAGGTCGCGGCCAGGTCATGCTGGGGCTGGGTGTCGGCCAGGCTGCTGATGCTGGCCACCAGCGCCTCGGCGTCGATCCGCATGCGGTTGTCCTCTCCTGTGCCGACGAGACCATCGCTGCCGCTGTCGCTGTCCGCCCGCATGGTTATAGGCGCCTTGCCAGCCGTTCGCTAGTCGTCCAGCAGAGCCACCAGAGCCGGTCCAGGTCATTCGTACATGGCGGCGACAGATGAGTGATGTGCTCGTATTGCAATGTGGGAATGGCGGCGAAGCCGCAACCTGGTTTTCTGAGATGCGCGCGATAGCGCGCCCGGCCCGCAGGGTCGGCTGAATCGTCCGCCCTCCACTATTACGCCCGGAGTGGGCCGACGAAGGAGGCCCATCGACGGGCGATCAA
>JASLIH010000594.1 GCA_030152105.1 Actinomycetes bacterium | reverse complement strand
TCGGCCCGGAACCGGGCCACGTCGCCGTTCGCCCCGGCCTCGCGCAGGCGCCTGGCCACGGCGGCCGCGCCACCCAGCCACCGCTCGACCAGGCGGGCCCCGTCCCGGAGTAACGGCCCGAGCAGTCGTTCAAGGGCCGGGAGCGGGATGAGCGGCGCTCCGGCGCCGTCGAGCAGCCGGGTCGTGGCTGGCGCTAGCCCGCGTAGATAGGGATCAAGCCGGGCGGCGAGCCGCGGCCGCCGCAGCCTCGGGGCACCAGAGACCACCAGCACCAGACCGGCCACCAGCCCGGCGCTCACCAACACCGCCACCACGCTCACCGGACGACCCGTTCTCCGGTCGGCGACAGGCCGATGGCCAGGCCTACCGGACCCGTTCCCCCGCTCAACGGCAGGCCGATGACCACGCTCACCACCGGACCCGTTCCCTCGGTCGACGGCAGGCCGAGACCAGGCTCACCGGAGGACCCGTTCCTCGGTCGGTAGGCGGCCGATGGCCAGCATCATGCGGTAGCCGGTGACGGCCATGGCCGCGCCGACCGCGAGCACGACGGCGCCGCCCGTGCCGCGGTAGGCGGCGACCGCCTCCGGCTTGGTCGCGAGCAGCAGCAGCACCGCCCATGGGGTCGCGAACGCCATCCGAGCCGCGACCACGACCCAGGTCTGGCGCGCCTCCAGCTCCTTGCGGACCCGCTGCTCGTCACGGAGGAACCCCGACAGGGTCCGGAGGGTTCGGCCCAGCTCGCTGCCGCCGACCTCCCTAGCCAGCCGCAAGGCTTCGACGACCCGGTCAGCCGTCGGATCGGCCAGCTCGTCTTTCAGCCGGTCGAGGGCGGTGCCGAAGCGGCCGTTGGCGTGGTAGTCGTCGGCAAAGCGCGCGAACGGGGCTCGCAACGTCTCCGGCCCGCGCTCGGCCAGGCCCGCGACCGCCTCGGGCAGCGACATGCCCGCCCGGACGCCCGACGCCAGGTTGTCGATGGCGTCCGGCCACACCTCCCGCAACTCCCGGAGACGGCGCCGCCGCCGGGCTCGCAGCGCCCCCAACGGCAGCCATCCGGCCAGCCCGGCAAACGCCACTCCGAGCCAGAGCGAACGGGTCAACGCCAGCACCGCCACGCCGACCGCCGCCCCGGCACCGCCACAGACCGCGACCACCTGCCAGAGCCGGACGCCGCGAACCCCGGCCTGGGTCGCCCAGTCCTGGAACCGACCGGCCCACCGCCGCGACCCGGCAGCCCTCGCCCGGCCGTCGACCCCGAGCCCGACGAGTACCAGCCCGGCCACGAGCACCGCCGGGATCGCCAGCACCGCCAGGTCATCCATACCTCGGCACCTCCCGCCGGCGGGAACCCAGGATCGGCTGGGCCACGCCTCGCAGGTCGAGACCGTTCATGGCGTCAGGACCTCGACCAGCTCGAAGCCGTGGTTGCGGAAACGCTCGGCGTGCGGCGGGAACTCGCCCGTCCAGAGGAGGCGGTCGCCGGCCCGGCGGAACACCAGGCCGGCCTCGACCTGGTCCTCCTCGACCCGGCCGGAGACGGCCAGGACCTCCTCGACTCGGCGCCGGCCCCAGCCGTCGCCGCGCAGGAACACGATCAGGTCGATGGTGGCCGCGACGGTGGGCAGGATGAAGCGGTGCGAGACGTTCTCACCGGCCAGCAGCGGCAAGGTGGTCAGCTTGACCAGCGCCTCGCGGGCCGAGTTGGCATGCACCGAGGTCATCCCCGGGATCCCGGAGTTGAAGGCGATGAGAAGATCCAGGCACTCCTCCTGGCGGACCTCGCCGACGAGCAGCCGGTCGGGCCGCATCCGCAGCGCCTCCTTGATCAGGCGGCGCTGCCGGATCTCGCCCTCGCCCTCCAGGTTGGGCTGCCTGGTCTGCATCGCCACCGTGTCCGGCAGCCCCACCTGCAGCTCGAACACCTCCTCACAGGTGATCACACGCTCGCGCGGGGGGATGGCCGCGGCCAGACAGTTGAGCGTGGTCGTCTTCCCTGACTGGGTGGCCCCGGCGACGACGATGTTGAGCCCGGTCACCACCGCCGCCTCCAGGAACCGGGCGCACTGGCCGCTCAGCGTGCCCAGGCGGACCAGCTCGGCCAGCGAGTGGGCACGGAGCACGAACCGCCGGATGTTGACCGCCCAGTGGCGCTGGGTGATATCGGGGATGACGACATGGAGCCGGGAGCCGTCGCCAAGGGTCGCGTCCACGAACGGGCTGGACAGGTCGACCCGGCGCCCACTGGCCCGGAGCATCAGCTCGACCAGGTCGTGGACGTGCTCCTCGCTGAGGACGGTGGTGGTCAGCTGCGGCCGTCCGGCCTTGGCCACGAACACCTTGCCGGGCTCGT
Source organism: Actinomycetes bacterium (assembly GCA_030152105.1). Next base: position 986 of record JASLIH010000594.1, on the reverse strand, counting down.
TGATCCAGATCTCCTCGACGTCCGGGTCGTCGAAGAACGGCTGGAGCGGGCCCATGCCGATCACCCGGTCGGCCACCGCCTTGGCCACCTGGCCGGCGTCGTCCAGCGGCGGCATGCTGGCCACCAGCCGGCGCTCGGCGTAGTCGATGACCACCTCGTCGATGAGCTGGCGGACGGCGACCCCGTCGCCGTTGCCCGGGTCGAGGCCGCGCCGCCGGACCAGCTCGCGGACCTCGCCTTCCACGATCTGGTCGGCGGTCTGCTGGGCGGTCGTCATGGCCCCGGCCCGGCGGTGGCGGTGGCCTGCCCGGCGACCCGGGACCGGCGGCGGGACCGGCGAGTGTGAACGGTGTGGGCGGGAAACAGGACCGCGGCCAGCCTGCTCAGGGCGAACTGGGCCGGGGTGCCGGGACGAGCCTCGCGGAGCGCCTGCCCGCCGAGCAGCGCCGCGTCGAATGCCTGCCGGTCGTAGGGCACCACAGCGGACGGCTCGATGCCGACGTAGCGGCTGAGGGCCGCTCGCACCTGCTCGGCCGGGCGGTCGCCGCCGAACATGCCAGGCCGGAGCTGGTTGACCACCACCCGGACCCTGCTCGCCGGGACGCCCAGGTCGCGCAGCTCCTGGTAGCCGCGGATGAAGGCGTGCAGGCCGACCGGGTCGGCCCTGGCCACGGCGACCACCAGGTCGGCGTGTTGCACGGCCAGCCGGGTCACCGCGTTGCGGCGCAGCCGGACCTGGTCGTAGAGGAGCTCCTCGTCCTCCTCGAGACAGAACCCGGCGTCGACGACCGTCACCGGGAAGGCGATCCGGAACAGCTCGAGCAGCGCCTCCCAGGTGCCTGGGCGAACCTCTGTCCACAGCTCGGCCCGGGGCAGCCCGGGCAGGACCCGGGGACCGCCGGGAGCGGCCCGCCGGACCGACTGCCGCAGGCGCAGGGCGTCCAGCTCGCCCCGCCCGGCAACCCGTGCCGCCCAGGCCAGACCGG
>JASLIH010000655.1 GCA_030152105.1 Actinomycetes bacterium | reverse complement strand
GTGGCCGCCCGCCCTCCGGGACCCTCGGGGGGGCGCCCCACCCCGGAGGCGGCGGCGCCGCCGCCCGGTCGGGCGGGCGCTCCGGCGGCCGGCCGCTCATGGCCGCCGCGAGCCCGCCCGACCAGGTTCGGGCGGGACCTGTCGCGGGTCGGGCGGGGCGGGCGGCCACGGGGTGGGCCGGTCGCCGGGGGGACGGACGTGCTGCGGGGGATCGGGGTGTTCCTGAGAACCCCCGGGGTGCGGCTGCTCGGGATCCTGCCGGTGCTGCTGGCCGCGCTGGTGGTGCTGGCGCTGCTCGGGCTGCTGGTGGTCTACGTGGACGAGCTGGCCGACGCCCTGACCCCGTTCGCCGACCGCTGGGACGAGAGCAGCCGCACCCTGATCCGGGTCGGCACCGGGCTGGCCCTGCTGCTGGGCTCGACGGCCGTGCTGGTGGTGTCGTTCACGGTCATCGCCCAGATCCTCGGCCAGCCCTTCTACGAGCGGATCTCGGACCGGATCGAGCACCAGCTGGGCGCGCCGCCGGCCGGCGCCGACGCCCCCTGGTGGCGGACCTTCCCCAGGGCCTCGCTGGAGTCGGCCCTGCTGCTGGCCATGACCCTGGCCTGCACCGCGCCGCTGTTGGTGCTCGGGCTGTTCCCGGTGTTCGGCCAGACCGTCGTCCCCGTCCTCCAGGCCCTGGTGGCCGGGTTCTTCCTGGCCGTGGAGCTGCTGGCCATCCCCCTGGAGCGGCGCGGCCTCCACCTGGCCGGGCGGCTGCGGTTCGTCTGGCGGCACCGGGCCCAGACCCTCGGGTTCGGGCTGACCGCGTTCTTCCTGTTCCTGGTCCCGCTGATGAACGTGCTGGCCATGCCCGGGGCCGTCGTCGGCGCCACCCTGCTGGTGCGGCGGCTCAGCGGCGAGGAGGCCGGGCCGCCCGGACCACGGTGAGCCGCGAGGCCCGGAAGATGCGGCGGCGGCCGCTGACCAGGTTGGTCAGGTCGTAGGCAGGGTCGTCGGGCCCGGAGTTGGCCACCTCGCCGGTCACCCGCCAGACACCTCGCTCCCCCTGCCCCGGCTTGCGGACCTTGACCTCACTCCCCGTCTCGATGTCCTGCATTCCAGGGATCTGGACCTCCACGCCAGCCTCCTTCAGCGGCGGATTCGAACTCATGTTCGATTCTACTCCTCTGGTGGGTCGGGGGCGAGCGCAACCTGGGCACTCGTACCCGAATCGGGCGGTGATGTCCAGCACCCTCGCGGCCCTGTCGGTGCCGTTGCGCGGCCGCCGCCGGGCACCTAGATTCGGAGCTATGACCGCCGAACCGGGCCCCGAGCCGACCTTCGACCTCGACCACTACTTGAGCCTTCCGCGGGTGGCCGGCCTGGCCCTCGCTCCCGACGGCAGCCGCCTGGTGACCTCGGTGGCCACCCCGGCCCCGGACGGCAAGAAGTTCCGCAGTGCCCTGTGGGAGCTCGACCCGGACGGCCGGGCGGCCCCGCGTCGGCTGACCCGGTCCGCTCCCGGCGAGGCCAACGCCGCCTTCCTGCCCGACGGGTCGCTGCTGTTCACCTCGGCCCGCGAGGACGCCGAGGCCGCCCCCGACGCCAAGGCGGACGGCGAGGTGGCCGGCCTGTGGCTGCTGCCGGCCGGGGGCGGCGAGGCCCGCCCGGTTGCCACCACCCCGGCCGGGATCGGCCTGCTGCGGGTGGCCCGCGACGCCGGCACGGTGGTGTACCGCACCGACGTCCACCCGGGGGCCGACGACCTGGAGGCCGACGAGCGCCGCGACAAGGCCCGCACCGACGCCGGGGTCAGCGCGCTGCTGTTCGAGACCTACCCGATCCGCTACTGGGACCATTACCTGGGGCCGCGGGAGCCGCGGCTGTTCGCGGCCGCGCCGCCGTCGGCTGACGAGCGGATGGCGCCGGGCCGGCCCCTGACCCCGGCCCCGGGCCGGGCCCTCGACGAGGTCGAGGTGGCCGTCACCCCCGACGGCGCGACGGTGGTCTGCGGCTGGGACACCGGCGAGGTCGGCAACCCGCGTTCGCTGCTCGTGGCGATCGACGTGGCCAGCGGTGAGCGGCGGGTGCTGCTGGACGACCCGGCGTCCTCGGTCGGCCGGACCGCCTGCTCCCCCGACGGCCGGCTGGTGGTGTGCGAGCGGATCTGGCACGGCGACCCCGGCAGCGCCCTCGACGTCGGCCTGTGGCTGGTCGACCTGGCCAGCGGCGAGGGCCGCGACCTGCTGGCCGGCCTGGACCTGTGGCCGCAGGAGCCGGTCTGGGCGGCCGACAGCCGGGCGGTGTTCTTCGTCGCCGACGCAGACGGCCGCACCCCGGTGTTCCGGGTCGAGGTCGGCGGCGACGACGACGGGCGGGTGACCCGGCTCAGCGCCGACGGCGCCTTCTCCGACCTGTGCCCCGACCCCGGCGGCCGGCGGCTGTTCGCCCTGCGGGCCACCATGGCCGCCCCGGCCGAGGCGGTCGCCCTGGACGCGGCCGCCCCCGACCAGCGGCCCGGCCCGCTGCCGACGCCCGGCCTGCCCCTGGCCGTGCCCGGCACCCTGACCGAGGTCGAGACCCAGGCCGGCGACGGCACCCGGCTGCGAGGCTGGCTGGTCCTGCCCTCGGGCGCGGCCCCGGACCGCTTGGCCCCGCTGGTCGTGTTCATCCACGGCGGGCCGCTGTCGTCGTGGTCGGGGTGGAGCTGGCGCTGGAACCCGTGGCTGCTGGCCGCCCGCGGCTACGCCGTGCTGCTCGGCGACCCGGCCCTGTCCACCGGCTACGGCCAGTCGTTCGTGGAGCGGGGCCGGGGCCGCTGGGGGGCCGAGCCCTACACCGACCTGGTGGCCCTGGTCGACGCCGCCGTGGCCCGGCCCGAGGTCGACCGGGAGCGGACGGCCGCCATGGGCGGGTCGTTCGGCGGCTACATGGCCAACTGGGTGGCCGGCCAGACCGACCGCTTCCGCTGCATCGTCACCCACGCCAGCATCTGGTCGCTGGAGCAGTTCCACGGCACCACCGACCATGCCGCCTGGTGGGAGCGCGAGTTCGGTTCGCCCGAGGCCATGCCCGAGCGCTACCGGGACCACTCGCCCGACCGCAACCTGGCCCGGATCCGCACCCCCATGCTGGTCATCCACGGCGAGCGCGACCACCGGGTGCCGATCGGCGAGGCCCTGCGGCTCTGGACCGACCTGACCCGCACGGGGGTGGCGGCCAAGTTCCTCTACTTCCCCGAGGAGAACCACTGGGTCCTCACCCCGCCCCATGTCCGCGTCTGGTACGGGACCGTGCTCGCCTTCCTCGACCAGCACGTCCTGGGCAAGGACTGGGTCCGCCCGGAGCTGCTCTAGCCGACCAGGAGACCGCGTGCTCGACCCGTCCAAGCAGGGCCACGCCCAGGCCGAGCGGCGCCTGCGCTCGGAGCCGATCGCCTGGCTCACCACCGTCCGGGCCGACGGGCAGGCCCAGGCCTCGCCGGTGTGGTTCCTCTGGGACGGGGAGACGTTCCTGGTCTACAGCCAGCCCGACGCCCAGAAGGTGCGCAACCTGGCCGCCAACCCCAGGGTGGCGCTGCACCTGGACGACGACGGGACCGGCGGCGACGTGGTCACCTTCGAGGGGACGGCCACGGTCGAGCCCGACACCCCCCGGGCCGACCGGGTGGACGGCTACCTGGCCAAGTACCAGGAGGCCATGGAGGCCCTGGGCTATGAGCCGGGGCCGTTCGCCCGCACCTACTCGACGGCCATCCGGGTCCGCCCGACCCGGGTCCGGGCCTGGTAGCGCCATGGCCCTGCTGCCCGAGATCAAGGCGCTGCTCGACCGCCAGGCGGCCTCCGGCCGGCCGCCCCTGCACCGCCAGTCGGTGGAGCAGGCGCGGGCCTTCCACGTCCAGGACGCCCCGGCCCTGAACGGGCCGCCGGCGGCGCTGGCCGCGGTCGCCGACCAGGTGATCCCGGGGCCGGCCGGGGAGCTGCCGGTGCGGGTCTACACCCCCGAGGGCTCCCCGCCGTTCCCGATCGTGGTCTTCTTCCACGGCGGCGGCTGGGTGGTCGGGACCCTGGACACCTACGACCCGCTGTGCCGGGACCTGGCCGCGGCCACCCCGGCGGTGGTCGTCTCGGTCGACTACCGGCTGGCGCCCGAGCACCGCTGGCCGGCCGCGCTCGCGGACGCCTATGCGGCCACCCTGTGGGCGTCGGGCAACGCCGCCGCCCTGGGCGGGGCCCAGCACCGGCTGGCCGTGGCCGGCGACAG
>JASLIH010000579.1 GCA_030152105.1 Actinomycetes bacterium | reverse complement strand
GCCGGGGCCCCGGTCGCGCTGGTCTATGGGCTGGCCGCGCTGGCCGCGACCTCGATCACCATCACCCGTCCGGCCCAGAGCGCCCTGCTGCCGTCGCTGGCCCGGACCCCAGATGAGCTGACCGCGGCCAACGTCGCCTCGAGCTGGACCGAGAGCGTCAGCATCCTCGGCGGCCCGACCCTGGCCGCCGTGCTGCTCGGGGTGAGCGGCCCCGGGGCCGTCTTCGCCGTCATGGCCGCCGCCCTGGCCTGCTCGGGCCTGCTGGTCACCGGGGTCGAGACCGCCGCCGAGCCTGGGCCGGCCCCGGCCACCGAGGGACGGGCCGGCTGGCTGGCCAGGATGCTGCGCACCGCCCTTGGCGGGTTCACCACCCTGGCCCGCGAGCGGCTGCCCCGACTCTCGGTCGGGCTGCTCACCGCCCAGTACCTGATGGTCGGGGTCCTGGACGTGCTCCTGGTGGTGCTGGCCTTCGAGGTCCTCGACATCGGCAGCGCCGGGGTCGGGCTGCTCAACAGCGCCGTGGGGGCGGGAGCGATCGCCGGCTCGGCCCTGACCGTCCTGCTGGTCGGCCGGCGGCTGGTCGTGCCCATCGTGGTCGGGTTCGTCTGCTGGGGCCTGGCCCTGGGCGCGGTCGGGCTGGTGTCGTCCCGGGCCGTGGTGCCGGTCCTGCTCGCGGTGGCCGGCGCCGGCGGCGTCCTCACCGAGGTCGCGGGGCGGCTGCTGCTCCAGCGCAGCGCCCCCAACGAGGTCCTCAGCCGGGTCTTCGGGGTGCTCGAGGGCGTGAGCATGGCCGCCATCGGGCTCGGCTCGGCGATCGTGCCCGCCTCGATCAACCGGTTCGGCACCCAGGCGACCCTGGTCGGCGCCGGCGGGCTGATGCTGGCCGGAGGCCTGCTGGTGTGGCGCCGCCTGGCCACGGCCGAGGTGGCCGCCCCGGTGCACGCGGCCGAGCTGGCCCTGCTCAGAGAGATCCCGATGTTCGCGCCGCTGCCGGCCGAGGTGGCCGAGCGGGTCGCGGCCGCCATGACCGGCGTCTCGGCCCCGGCGGGCACCGTCGTCATCCGCCAGGGTGCCGACGGCGACCGCTTCTACGTCCTGGCCGCCGGCCAGGTCGACGTGCGCCACGACGGCCGCTCGGTGGCCACCATGGGCCCTGGCGACTACTTCGGCGAGATCGCCCTGCTCCGCGACGTCCCCCGGACCGCCACCGTCGTCGCCACCACCGACGCCCAGCTGTACGCCCTTGAGCGGCTCCCGTTCCTGGAGGCCATCGGCGGCCATCCCCTCAGCGCCGAACGGGCCGACGCCATCGCCACCGAACGCCACCAGGCCCAGGGCCAGGACGGGGCCTAGCGAATCGGCCCATTGCTTTTTCGGATTGGACGGCCCACGGGACTGTCCGTACCGTCCTGGCGAGGTGGTGGTGGCATGCCGCAGCAGCCGCAAGCGCAGGTGTTCGACCTGGTGGTCGTCGGTGGCGGCCCCGGCGGCTACCCGGCCGCGATCCGGGCGGCCCAGCTCGGCCTGAAGACGGCGCTGGTCGAGAAGGAGCGCCCGGGCGGGGTCTGCCTCAACTGGGGCTGCATCCCCACCAAGGCCATGCTGCGCTCGGCCGAGGTGCTGGAGACGACCCGCCACGGGGCCGAGTACGGGGTCCTGGCCGACAACGTCCGCCTGGACTACGCGGCCGTGCTGGCCCGCAAGGACCGGGTCGTCAAGTCCCTCACCGACGGCGTCGCCGGGCTGCTGGCGGCCAGCGGGGTCACGGTGACCATCGGGCACGCCCGGCTCACCGGCCCCAGGACCGTCGAGGTCGTCGGGGTCGGGGACGCGCCCCTCGGCCAGGGCGGGCCGCGCTACAACGCCCCGCCGGCCCCGGACGGGGCGCCCGCGGCCACCCTCGAGGGCCGCAACCTGCTGCTGGCCACCGGCTCGACCCCGGCGGTGCTGCCCATCCCGGGGATCGACCTGCCCGGCGTGGTCACCTCCGACGGCGCCTTCCTGCTCGAGGAGGTCCCGCGGCGGATCGTGATCATCGGGGCCAGCGCGGTCGGGGCCGAGTGGGCGACGATGTTCCAGGCCTTCGGGTCCGAGGTGACCATGGTGGAGCTGCTGGACAGGCTGCTCCCGGCCGAGGACGAGGACATCGGCAAGGCCCTGGCCCGCTCGTTCGCCCGCCGGGGGATCAAGGTCGAGACCGGCCGGACCGTCACCGGGATCGCCCCCGCCGGCGACCAGGCTCCGCCGCTGGTTGTCACGGTCGCCGATCCCGACGGCGGCAACCCACGGGAGGTCGAGGCCGACGTGGTCCTGGTCGGGGTGGGCCGCCGGCCCAACACCGCCGAGCTGGGCCTCGAGCGGGCCGGGGTGGCCACCGACCTGCGGGGCTGGGTCGAGGTCGACGACCGGCTGCGCACCGGCGTGCCCGGCGTCCACGCCGTCGGGGACGTGACCGGCCGGGTGCTCCTGGCCCACGTGGCCAGCCACCAGGGGCTGGTGGCGGCCGGGGTGATGGCCGGCCACGACGAGCGGATTGACTACCGGGCCGTCCCGGCGGCCACCTTCACCCATCCCGAGGTGGCCAGCGTGGGGCTGACCGAGGCGGCGGCCAGGGAGGCGGGCCACGACGTCGCCGTCGGCCGCTTCCCCTTCTCGGCCCTGGGCCGGGCCCAGACCTTCGGCGGGGTCGAGGGGCTGGTCAAGGTGGTGGCCGAGCGCGACGACGGCCACGTGCTCGGGGTCCACGTGATCGGCCCCGGGGCCAGCGACCTGATCCCCGAAGGCGTGCTGGCCATGCAGCTGGAGGCGAGCCTGTCCGACATCGCCGCCACCATCCACGCCCACCCGACCCTCGGCGAGGGAACCATGGAGGCGGCCCTGGTCGCCCTCGGCCTCCCCGTCCACATCCCCCCCGCCCGCCGCTCACCCACCTCGCCCGCCCGCCGCCCGCCCGCCGGCCGCCCGCCCGCCCGGCCCGGGGCGGGTCCGGCTTCGGCGGACGAGCCTGTGGACACCCGGACGCACGCCCCGTCCGGGTCGGCTACGCTCCCCCACCGGGGGACTGGACCCGGGGCCGGGCCGGTGAAGGCCGCCCCGGCGGCGCTGGCCTCGGGGGCGCCGGGTCAGGAACGGGCGCCGCGGTTCGACCTGAAGGTCACGGTCGACGCTACCCGGCTGCTCGGGCTTCGGGCGGAGCTGAACCAGCAGACCGGGGTCGAGGTTGGGCTCACCGACCTGGTGGTCAAGGCGTGCGCCGGGTTGCTGGCGGTCAGCCCGGAGCTGAACGCC
>JASLIH010000521.1 GCA_030152105.1 Actinomycetes bacterium | reverse complement strand
TCGTGAGGTTGTGTTGTCGTCGTCTCGTCGTGTGAAGAAGGGGCCGGGGCGGCGTCCGCTGTCGGCCAAGCGTCAGCAGTTCATGAGCTTGCGCGAGCGGGGGTGGAGCATCCGAGGCGCAGCCCGTGAGATCGGCATCTCTCGCACGACGGCCAACAACTGGTCGCGGGGCTACAAGGTCTATCGACGCGGACAGCTGGTCGGCTTCGTGCCTCCCCTCGAACGGCTGGCCGTGCGCCAGATCAGCCCGAGGTTCTTGTCGCAGGACATCGTCGCGGCCCTGTCAACGGCAAGTGAAAATTGACCCCCTGACGGCAAGTGAAAATTGACCCCCTGGTTGGTCATTGGTCATCGTTGTTTGCTGTTGATGTTCGGCCGAGGTCTCGGTTTTTGAGTCGGTAGGAGTCGCCGCGGAGGGAGACGACTTCGGCGTGGTGGACGAGCCGGTCGATCATGGCGGCAGCGACGACCTCGTCGCCGAAGACTTCGCCCCAGCGGCCGAACGGCTTGTTGGAGGTGACGATCAAGCTGGCACGCTCGTATCGGCTGGAGACGAGCTGGAAGAACAGGTTCGCTGCTTCGGGTTCGAAGGGGATGTAGCCGACCTCATCGATCACTAGTAGCGGGTAGCGGCTGAGGCGAAGGAGTTCGGCTTGTAGCCGTCCGCTGTTGTGGGCGTCGGCGAGTTTGTCGACCCATTGGCTGGCGGTGGCGAACAGCACCCGGTGTCCGGCTTGGCAGCCCCGGATTGCTAGCCCGATCGCCAGGTGGGTTTTGCCGGTGCCGGGTGGGCCGAGGAAGATCACGTTCTCCTTGGCGGCGACGAAGTCCAGGGTGGCGAGGTGGGCGATTAGGTCGCGTTTCAGTCCGCGGGCGTGGTCGAAGTCGAACTCCTCGATGCTTTTGCGGGCCGGGAAATGGGCGGCGCGGATCCGGTCCTCGCCGCCGTGGGCATCGCGGGCGGCGACCTCGCGTTGCAGACAGGCCGCCAGGTATTCCTCATGAGACCAGGATTCGGATCGGGCCCGCTCGGCGAGCCGGCCAGCGGACTCGCGCAGCGTGGGCGCCTTCAACGCCCGAGTCAGATAGGCGATCTCAGCACTCACATCCCGGGCGCTGGTTTTGGTGCCGGTCACAACGCCACCTCTTCGTCGAATTTGGCCACGCCCAGCGCGGTGTCGTAGTCGGCTAGACGGCGCTGCTCCACCTCGGTTTCGGTGGCCGGCTGGACCAGGGCGAACCGCTGTTGTCGCAGCAGCTGCGCGGCCCTCACGTGGGCGGGGTCGGAGATCGTTTGGTGCCGCGCCCAGACCCTTTCATGGTCGGCGACCACGCCTCCTTCACACCACACGCGGACCCGGTCCAGGTCGGCGCGGACCAGCACCCGACGGCCCACCGCGCTCGGATGCACCGAATAGTCGTTGCTGTTCAACCGCACATAGTGGTCACGAGGCAGCCGCAGCGACATCTCCCAACCGGTGACGGGCGGCACCGGCGGCAAGGCCAGCATTGCTGCCCGGTCCGCGCCGATCCGGTCCGTTGGGGCGCAGCCCAATGATCGTTTCCGGCGGCGATTGGCGATTCCCAGCCATACCTGAAGCTGAGTGTTGAAATCGCCCGGGGAGGTGAAGCTGCGGCCGGGCAGGAAGGAGCGTTCCAGATAGTCGTGCAGTCGCTCGATGCCGCCCTTGGCTTCCGGATCAGCCGGTTTGCAGATCAGCACCTTCGTCCCCAGCACGCCGCGGAATGCTTGACAGGCCGCGGTTAGTTCCGGCTGTCGGGGCCGCCAGCGGCCGACCGCGGCCTCACCGTCCCAGACCAGCACCCGTGGCACCGCCCCGAGCTGCTCCAGCAGCCGCCACCAGCCGGCATACAAGTCCGCCGGTGTTCGAGACGGCACCAGCAACGCCGACGCCCACCGGGCATAGCCGGTGATCATGGTCAGCACCGGCAGCTGGGTCGCGGTGCGGGTCTGCCCGAACCCCACCGGCAGCGTGATCGGCGGGAACCAGAAATCACACTGAGCGATCTCCCCAGCCAGATAAGTGGTGCGCGAGGCCGGGTCCGGCGGCAGATAGATTGGCCGCAACTCGGCCACCCGTGTGCTCAAGGTGCGGATCGAATACGCCCACTCCAGCCGTTCGGCGACCACGGTGGCCGGCATCGTTGGACACGCCTGCAGCAACTCCCGGATCAGCGGCTCCACCGCATCCACCACAGAACCCCGCGGCTGCCGTCGATACGCCGGCGGGCCCTCGGCGGCCAACGCCTTCCGCACCGTGTTCTTCGAACACCCCAGCACCCGCGCGATCACCTTGACCGGCATCCGCTCCGCCCGATACAACCGACGGATCTCCGCCCAATCCTCCACACCCAACACCCACTTCCCCCTGACCTCGACTTGAGGCCAGCATCACGAAGGGGGTCAGATTTCAACTGCCGCCAAGGGGTCAGTCTTCACGTGCCGTCGACACCGGCCCGCCAAATCTCCCTCATACGGCCGCCGCACCGCCCAGGCGGGCCAACTACACTCAGGCGTTCGCCTTGCTGCACGAGCACCCGCTCCGGCAGCGGGTGCCGCGGATCGGAGCGTGATGACCAGCAGCCAACCATCGCAGCTGGTGCGACTGCCGGACGGCCGACGCCTGGCCTTCGCCGACTACGGACCCCGCGGCGGGGCGGCCTGCATCGTGCTCTCGGGGATGCCCGGCTCCCGGCTCACGCCGGCCTGGGCGTTCCCCGAGAGCCTGCTGGCCGACCACGGTGTGCGCCTGGTCGGGGTCGACCGCCCCGGCTACGGCAGATCCGACCCCAATCCCAGGATGAGCGCGCTTGGGGTGGCCGACGATCTCGGCGTGCTCTGCGAGGTCGTTGGCCTGGACCGGGTGGCGGTGCTTGGCATCTCGGCCGGCGCGCCGTTCGCCTTGGCGTGTGCGGTCCGCTTGGCCCAGCGGGTGGGCTCATTGCTGCTGTCTAGCCCGATGGGTCCTTGGGAGCTACCGGAGACCCGCGCCGGGATGAGCCGACGAAACCGGCGCTACTTCACCCTGGCCCATCGCGCGCCGGCGCTCAGCCGGGCGGCCTGCTGGCTGTGGGCTCGGATGGCGCTGATCGGGCTGCGCGGCGACCGCGATCGGCTCCTCCGGCGGCTGTCCAGGGCGCTGCCGCCAGCCGACCAGCAGGTGCTGGCCGAGGTGGCCGCCGACCCGCAACGACGGGACCGCTTTGTCGACGACACCGCCGAGGCGTTCCGCCAGGGCGGCGCTGGGGTCCGCGCGGACCTGGCGGTGGCCAGCCGACCATGGGGCTTCCAGCTCCAGGAGGTCACCGTACCGACCTGGCTTTGGCACGGGGCGGCGGACGAGGATGTGCCGATCGCGGCCGCCCGGCGCATGGCCCAGACGATCCCCAACTGCCACGCCAGCTTCACCGACGAGGGCCACCTGATGGGGCTGCGCCACGCCGGCGAGGCAATTCAGGCGATCCGAGGGGCGACGGGAGCCTAGCAGCCGACCCTTGCCCCGGCATCCACCAACAGCCTGCAGCCACTCTCGCAGGCACCGCTCCATACCCGCGTGCATTTGCAACACGCTGGTACACGTCAACGGCGCCGAGCATCTTCGACCGTGGACCGGCAACTGCGCCGATGCGGCAGCGCCCTCGCCCGGCGGGTGGCCGCTGCGCGGAAGGCGGAACTTTGTCACCGACGGCGTCACCACGAACCCGGCACGCCAGGCGCAGATTTACTCGACAGCACTTCGGCCGATCTACCTGCACTTCGTCGGGCGAAATAGCATTTGTCC
>JASLIH010000495.1 GCA_030152105.1 Actinomycetes bacterium | reverse complement strand
CGGTGACTCTCCAGCCCACTCCCGGCGTCCAGCTCGAGATCCTGCTCACCCGCAACACCGAGAGCGCCGCCTAGCTGGGCCCCCGGACGAACACCCGCTGGTAGCGGCCTGCTGCAGGGCCCGCTCCTGCTCAGTGCCGAGCAGCCAGTCACCCAGTCGCTTCCGCCCGCCAGCGGCGACTTGCCCGATTAGCCATCCCCTAAGGGCATCGTCGCAGCGGCCGACGAGCACCACCGCCCCCTCGGCGTGGGCGGCCTTCGCCAGCTCTGCGGCCAGCCGGGTCTTGCCAATCCCCAGCTCGCCAGCCAGCCGCGCCAGCCGCAAACCACCGGCGAGCGCCTCCTTCCACCGCTGGCCGAGGCGGCCCATCTCCGCCTCGCGACCCACAAACACGCGGCCAACGTCGGTGAGCAGCGCAGGCAGGGGAACAGCGGGTGCCGCAAGGCGCTCCCAGGCCGCCTCACAGGCGGCGACCGGTTCCGGCAGGCCCTTCAGTTCCAGCAGGCCCTTGTCGAAGAAGGCGGCACCCGTGCGCCCCTCGGCCACCATGCGCAGTAGGTCGGTGACCAGGATCTGGTCGGGGTGGGCCGCCGCCACCAGCCGGGCCGCCTGCACGACCGGGGTTCCGAAGACGTCGTCCTCCTCGAAGCTCAGATCGCCCAATGCGAGGCCGATGCGGATGCTGAGTGGGATCCCGTCTAGCCGGGCTGGCCCGTCCACGGCCTGCTGCATTGCCACCGCACAGGCCACGGCATCGGCGGCGGCGCCGAAGACGGCCAGCACGCCGTCCCCCAGCGTCTTGACCTGCCTGCCGCCGGTGCGCTCGACAGCCTGGCGCAGCACCTCGAAGTGGGCCGGCGGACCTGGTCGAAGACGGCCTCGCCCAGCTGGGACAACAGCCTGGTCGACTCCACCAGGTCGGAGAACAGCACCGCGGCTGTCCCGCTAGACCGCCCCTCCCTCATGGATGAGGGATACGGTCAGGCGCCCGAAGCCGGCGTACGTGCGTGGCTCTGTCGTAGTGCTGGAGCGAGGTGTTCGGCGACGATGTCGTCGCCGCGGCCATGATCGACCGGCTGGTCCACCACGCCGAGGTCATCAGCCTCAAGGGCGACAGCTACCTGCTGAAGGACCGTGACTTGGGCCGCGTCTCCACAGCCACCGCGACCAGGAACCATGACCAGATGACCGGCAAGGGGGTCAGGTTTCACCCGTCGCCAGGGGTCAGCTTTCGTCCGTCGTTGACAGTTCAACTAATGGACGAGGACCGCCTCGCAGCCCGCCTCGGCGAAGGGCTCGAGCCACGGATCCGGGTCCTCGACCATGAGGTGGGCCTCGAAGGGCACGCTGGCCCTGGCGCGGCAGGCGGCCACGACGTCGGCGCCGAAGGTCAGGTGGGCACGAACCGCCCGTCCATGATGTCCCACTGAATGCGGTCGACGCCGGCGCGTTCCAGCTCGGCGACCTCCTCACCGAGTACGTTGTAGTCCGCCCCGAGCACCCGACGCGACGATCTCGGCCTGGCTCACAGAGCCTGCGCCTCCTTTCCATCTCGGTCGGTGCGGCCCTTGCCGGCATGGCCGGCGGCGGCGAGATCCTGGACGTGTTCCCGCTGGAACAGGACGAACAGCAGGGTCAGGGAGGGCACCAGGAGCAGCGACCCGACGGCCAGGCTCGCCAGGACGGCCCACATGACCGCGGGGCTGGAGGCGGCCTGGGCGATGGTCAGGTAGGGCACCAGCAGGTAGGGGTACTGGGCGGCCGCCCAGCCCCAGATGATGGCCACCACGGCCAGGGCGGCGGTCGCCCGCACCGCGACCAGGCGCCGGCGGGCCAGCAGGACCAGGGAGGCCGCGCCGAACAGGGCCGAGGCGGCCACCAGGGGCAGGGCGCGCCCGGTGAGGCCGTCGAACAGCCGCGGCGCGTCGGCCCGCAGCACCCCGATCCCGCCGAGGGCGACCACGCCGACCACCAGCCCGGCGGCCAGGGCCCGGACCCGGAACCACTCGGTCAGCTCCTGGTCGCCGGTGCGGCGGGCGTCGTTGGTGAGGTAGACGGCGGCCAGGTAGGCGCAGACTCCCACGGCCAGGATGCCGCCGAGCAGCGAGGTCGGGTTGACCCAGCTGGTGATCGGCTGGCCGCGGGCGGTCCCGGGCGGGACCCGGCCGGTGGCCACCGCCCCGGCGACCGTGCCCAGGAAGAACGGGGTGATCACCGACGAGGCGGCGAAGCAGGCGCCGAACAGGCGCTTGAGCCACAGCTCGGGCACGGCCTTGCGGAAGGCGAAGGCGGCGCCCCGCAGGATCACCCCGAACGCCACCGCCATCAGCGGGATGTACAGGGTCGACATGATCGAGGCGAAGGCGGTCGGGAACCCGGTCCAGAGCATGACCAGGGCGAAGATCAGCCAGACGTGGTTGGCCTCCCACACCGGCCCGATCGAGTGCTCGATCAGGGCCCGTTGGCGAGCCCCGCCGTGGGCCCCGCCGGCGATCAGGTCCCAGGCGCCGGCGCCGAAGTCGGCCCCGCCCAGCAGGGCGTAGGCGGTCACCCCGACCCAGATCACGGCCAGGAAGATGTCGGCGAGGGTCACGTCACCTTCTCCTCGACCACGTCGTGCTCCTGCGGAGCGACCGGGAGCGGTCGGCGGGCCAGCCGCCCTAGCACATACACCGTCGCCACAGTCATCAGCGTGTACACCACCAGCAGCACGTACAGCCCGAACCGGAGGCCGGGGGCCGAGCTGACCGCCTCGCTGGTCCGCATGTACCCATAGACGATCCAGGGCTGGCGGCCGACCTCGGTCGTGACCCAGCCGGCCTCCAGCGCGATCACCGCCGCGACCCCGGCCAGCGACGCCGCCCGCAGGAACCAGTCCGACCGGGGCAGGTCCCGCCGCCGCCACCAGGCGAGAGCGAACCAGCCGGCCAGGACGAGCAGGGCCGAGCCCGCCGCGACCATCGTCTGGAACGACAGGTGGACCACGTTGACCGGCGGCCGGTCGCCGGCCGGCACCTCATCCAGGCCCTTGATCTCGGCGTCGGGGTCCCAGTGGGCCAGCAGCGACAGGCCGTCGGGAATCTCGACCGCATAGCGCAGCTCGCCGTCGACCTCGATGCCGCCCAGGTGCAGGGGTGCGCCACGCTCGGTATGGAACACGCCCTCCATGGCGGCCAGCTTGACCGGCTGGTTGTCGGCCACAAAGTGGGCCGCCCAGTCGCCGACCCCGATCTGCACCGGCGTCACCACCGCCGCGAAGCAGAACGGCAGCAGGAACCCGAGCCGGTGGTAGCGGTCACGGCGGCCCCGGAGCATGGCCACTGCGTACACGCTGGCCACCCCGTAGCCGCTGACCAGGAAGGCGGCCAGGATCATGTGGACGGTCTGGGGCGGGGTGGCCGGGTTGAACATCGCCGCCCACGGGTCCACGTTGGTGACCTTGCCGTCGACCAGATCGAAGCCGCGAGGCTGGTTCATCCAGGAGTTGGCGGCGACCACGAAGAACGCCCCCGCCACCCCGGAGATCACGATCGGGATCCCGCACAGCAGGTGGGCCCGGGGCGGCAGCCGGTCCCAGGCGTACAGGTAGATGCCGAGGAAGATAGCCTCGGTGAAGAACGCCACCCCCTCGATGGCGAACGGCAGGCCGATGACCTCCCCAAAGGTCCCCATCATCCCCGGCCACAGGATGCCCAGCTCGAACGACAGGATCGTGCCCGACACCGCCCCGACGGCGAACAGCACCCCCAGCGTCCTGGCCCACCGGCGCGCCAGCAGCCGCCAGGCGGGATCCCCGGTGCGCAGACCACGCCACTCGGCGACCATCACCAGCAGCGGGAACCCGACGCCCAGGCAGGCCACGATGATGTGCCAACCCAACGACACGGCCATCTGGGACCGCGCCGCCATCAGGTCGGCCGCGCTGGCCGCCGTCGTGCCCACCTGCATCTCGAGCGCCGCCGCCACCGTCGCTCCTTCCATCGGTAGCGGCCGCTACCAGGTCCGGGCCACGCGGTTCGACCGCACCACGATGAGTATCGCGGGAATCTTGGACCATCCCCAG
>JASLIH010000468.1 GCA_030152105.1 Actinomycetes bacterium | reverse complement strand
CAGCGCCTCCAGCTCGGCCGGGGCGACCTGCCAGCCGCTCACCTTGATGAGCTCCTTGAGCCGGTCGACGATGACCACGTTGCCGTCGCCGTCGACCAGGCCGAGGTCGCCGGTGCGCAGCCAGCCGCCCGGGCCGACCATGGCCGCGGTCGCCTCGGGCCGGCCCAGGTAGCCGGCCATCACCTGAGGGCCGCGGACCAGCAGCTCGCCCGGCTGGCCGGCACCCAGGTCGCGGCCCGTCTCCGGGTCGGCCACCCGCAGCTCGGTGCTCGGCATGACCCGCCCGACCGTGCCCGGGACGCTGCCGGCGGCCCGGTCGGGCATGCTCACCCCGACGGTCGTCTCGGTCAGCCCGTAGGCCTGGCCGACGGTCGCCCCCGGCAGCCTCGCCGCCAGGGCCAGCTGGGCGTCGGCGGTCAGCGGCGCCCCGCCGCACACCACCAGCTCCAGGGAGCGCAGGTCGGCGGTGGCGGCCAGGGGGTGGCCGGCCAGGACCCGCAGCATCGGCGGGGCCCCGACCAGGACAGTGACCCGGTGCCGCTGGAGGAGCTCGAGGAACTGGCCGGGGTCGAAGCGGGGCATGGTGACCACGGTCGCGCCCGAGCACAGTGGTAGGGCCAGGGTGACCAGGAACCCCATGACGTGGGAGAACGGCGGCACGGCGAGCAGGGTGTCGCCCTCGCCGACGCGCAGCCCGGCGGCGACCTGGCGCACCGAGGTGACCAGGTTGGCGTGGGTCAGCCGGACCCCCTTGGGCAGCCCGGTGGTGCCGCTCGAGTAGGGGAGCAGGGCGACCGCGGTGGCCGGGTCGAGGGCCGGGCCGGGGTTGGGGGCGTGACGGCCGACACCCAGCAGGTCGAGGATCGGGGTGGCGCCCTCGGCCTGGCCGAGCACCACCACCTGGCGGGTCCCGGCGGCGACCGCGGCCGAACGGGCCGCCGGGACCAGCGACGGGACGGTCACCAGGACCGAGGCGCCGGCGTCGGCCAGCTGGGCGGCCAGCTCGCGCTCGGTGCAGGCCGGGCTGGCGCCGGTCACGGTCCCGCCGGCGGCCATGGCCCCCAGGGCGACCCCGGCCCACTGGGGCAGGTTCGGCGCCCACAGGGCGAGCACGTCCCCGGGCCGGAAGCCGGTGGCGGCCAGCCCCGCCGCCACCCCCTGGACCCGCTCGGCCAGCAGCCGGTAGCTGACCGTCGTCCCCGACGGCCCGTCCACCAGGGCCGGCCGGTCCCCGAAGCGGTCGGCGGCGGCAAGGACCATCCGGTGCAGGGTCGTGCCCCCGACCTCGACCGGCGCGTACGGGCTGGTCCACATGCTCCCGACCTCCTCAGTCATGGTTGACACGTGTAAAATAGGACGGTCATTTGACACGTGTCAATACCTGGGCCAGGCTGGCGCCATGGCCGTGACCCGCGGCGACAGCCGCGCCCGCATCCTCGATACCGCCTGGGGCCTGGTCCGCGAGCGGGGGATCGACGCCGTCACCGTGGCCGACATCGCTGCCGCCACCGGCGTCTCCCGCCAGCTGCTCTACGTCCACTTCGAGAACCGGGCCGGGCTCTTGAAGGCCATGGCCCGCCGCCACGACGTCCGCAGCGGGTTCGCCGGCAGGGCCGCCGAGACCAGCTCGCTCCCGCCGGTGGCGGCGCTGGAGCGGCTGCTGCGGCTGTGGTTCGCCTACCTCCCCGAGATCCTGCCCGTTGCCCGGGCGCTGGAGGCGGCCGCCGTCAACGGCGACGAGGGCGGCCTGGCCTGGCGCGACCGCATGGGCGACCTGCGCGAGATGTTCGCGGCCGCCGTCGACCGGGTCGCCGGCGACGGCCGCCTGGCCGACGGCTGGACCACGGCGTCGGCCACCGACTGGGTCTGGGCCCGCGCCCAGCCGTCCACCTTCGCCCACCTGGTCGTCGACCGTGCCTGGCCGGCCGCCGAGTACACCGACCGGGCGGTCCGGTCGATCCTGTCCGAGGTGGTCAGCCCCGGAGCCTGACCGCCGGGCCGGTCACCGCCCGGCGCTCGACCCGGCCGCCACCCGGAGGAGGCCGAGGACGGTCGACCACCGCTGGAGGCGGCCCCGGGGGGTTCGGGGGGTGAGGGCCGGGGGGACGAGGACCCGCAGGGCCCGGGGGAGGACCCGGAACTCGAGCGGGGCGGCCAGGGTGGCGGCCTCTCCGTCGATACCGGCGGGCAGCTGGGGGAGGGGCGCCTCGACCCGCAGAACGGTGGTGGTCCACTGGGCCCAGCCGGTCCCCGCCGGAGCGCGGCCCCCCCTGGCCAGGGTCCTGGTGGCCAGGCCGGCCAGAGCGGCCCCGGTCCGGGCCCGCAGGGCCGACACCTGCAGCACCCCGCCGTCCATCCGCTCCCGGACCCCGTTCAGCTCGTAGGCGTTGCAGGCCACCAGCAGGACCAGCAAGTCCGGGTGCTCGCGGCCGGCGGCGTCCCGGAGGTCGACCCGTAGCAGCTCCCGCTCCCCGCGCAGCGACGCCGGCAGGACGGCGTGGGCGGTGGCCAGCTTCCCGGCCCGGTAGCGGGGGTCGGCGACCAGGTCGGCGTAGGCCCCGAGGGACACGTTGTTGACGAACACCCGGTCCCCGACCCTGGCCACGTCGACACGCCGCTCAGGGCCGGCGAAGGCGGCCAGCGCGGCCAGCGGGT
This sequence comes from Actinomycetes bacterium, assembly GCA_030152105.1. The sequence continues at coordinate 24,240 of JASLIH010000468.1, read as the reverse complement.
CGCCCCGGTCCAGCCCCAGGTCCCCGGCGAAGTGGTTCCGGGTCCCCGACGGCACACACACAAACGGCACCCCGGCCTCGACCGCCACCGCCGCCACCAGCCCCATCGACCCGTCCCCACCGGCCACCCCGACCACGTCCGCCCCACCCTCGACCGCCGCCCGGGCCAGCGCCGCCGGGTCGTCCCCCGCCTCCAGCAGGTGCACCCGCACGCCCATCCCCCGGGCCGCCTCCACCAGCCCGACCCGCCCCGCCTTCCCATCCCCCGACCGGGGGTTCACCAGCAACCACGGCGAGGTGGGCTTCCCGGGTACGCCGGAACCCCGCCCGCCGTCGTCGGGTCCCCCGGTGGGGGAGGCTAACCCAGGGTCGGAGCTGGTGCCTGGGGCTGTCCATGGCTCCCCGGGGTCGGAGCTGGTGCCTGGGGTTGTCCATGGCTCCCCGCCGGTCGGGGGGCGGAGGGCGCGAGGGGTGGCGGTGGCGTAGAGGAGGGCGCCGGCGACGATGGCGAGGGCGCCGGTGGCCTGGCGGATACCGAACTCGATGAAGCCGACGACGATGTTGGCAACGGCCAGGGCGGCGATGGCGATGTTGAGCCAGCGTTTCCAGACCCGGCGGGTGGTGAAGGCCCACCAGGCGGTGGCGGCGATGACGGCCACGCTCAGGACCGCCCCGACGAGCAGGTAGAGGAACTGGCCGCGGCTGCCCAGGATCACCTGGACCAGGCCGGCGGCCAGCAGGACCAGGCCGGCCAGGGCGGCCAGGGCCCACCGTCTCGGGGTCGCGCGACCCGCGGCACCGCTCGTCATACGATCATTGTCTCGCCCGCGGACAGCTCGACCAAAGGAGTGGCCCGATCGACAGCCAGCGTTCCGACGCGATCGTGTTCTTTGGCGCCACCGGCGACCTCGCCTACAAGGAGGTCTTCCCGGCCCTGCTGGGGCTGGTCCAGCGCCAGCGGCTCGAAGTACCGATCATCGGGGTGGCCAAGTCGGGCTGGGACCTGGCCCGGCTGCGCCGGCGGGCCCGCGACAGTGTCGAGCACGACGCCGGCGGCAAGGGCAAGGTCGACCAGGAGGCGTTCGCCAGACTGTCGAAGCTGCTGCGCTACATCGACGGCGACTACAGCGACGCCAGCACCTTCCAGCGGCTCGGCAAGGAGCTGGGCGACGCCCAGCGGCCGCTGCACTACCTGGCGATCCCGCCGAGCATGTTCGCCACCGTGACCGAGGGGCTGGCCACCGCCGGCCGCATCGACGCGGCCCGGGTGATCGTGGAGAAGCCGTTCGGCCGCGACCTGGCCTCGGCCCAGGAGCTGAACCAGATCCTGCACCGCCACCTGCCCGAGGACCGCATCTTCCGCATGGACCACTTCCTGGGCAAGGAGCCGATCCAGAACATCCTCTACCTGCGCTTCGCCAACGCCCTGCTGGAGCCGATCTGGAACGCCCGCTACGTGCGCCAGATGCAGATCACCATGGCCGAGGACTTCGGCGTCAAGGGCCGGGGCGCCTTCTACGAGGAGGCCGGGGCGATCCGCGACGTCCTCCAGAACCACCTGCTCCAGGTCCTCGCCCTGCTGGCCATGGACGCCCCGGCGGTGCACACCCCCGACGCCACCCGCCAGGAGCGCTCCCGGCTCATCCAGGCCGTGCGGCCGCTTGACCGCTCCAGCGTCGTCCGCGGCCAGTTCCGTGGCTACCGCGACGAGCCCGGGGTGGCCGCCGACTCGGCGGTCGAGACCTATGTGGCCGCCCGCCTGGCCATCGACACCTGGCGCTGGTCGGGGGTGCCGTTCTACATCCGCGCCGGCAAGCGGCTGCCGGTGACCGACACCGAGGTGCTGGTCGAGTTCCGGCGCCCGCCGCTGGAGCTGTTCGGGGAGCTGATCCCGGCCCGGTCGAACCACCTGCGCCTGCACCTCGGCCCCGACGTCCGCATCGAGCTCGGCGTGCGGGTCAAGGTCCCCGGCGACCAGCTGATCGGCGAGGACGTGGAGCTGGTCGCGGCCGACCGCCCTGGCCACGGCCGGCCCCCCTACGAGCGTCTCATCGGTGACGCCATGGAGGGCGAGACCGAGCTGTTCGCCCGCCAGGACGCCGTCGAGGCCGAGTGGCGGGTCGTCGACCCGGTGGTCGGCGAGGACGCCACCCCTCTCTACGAGTACGACCCGGGCACCTGGGGCCCCGAGGAGGCCGACCAGCTGATCGCCGGCGACGGCACCTGGTCGGTCCCCAGCTGAGCTAGGGTGCCCGGGCGGCCGCCGGGCGGTGGAGGGCGACCAGGGAGGCCGCGATCATCGTCGCCACCAGCAGCCCGGTGACCAGGACGGGCTCGGAGGCCAGGGTCGCGGCCAGGACCAGGACGGCGGTGGCCGGCGCCAGCGCGCTGTGCCAGCGGGCCAGGTGATGGGGCCGCAGCTGCAGCGCCCAGACGGCCAGGAGGAACAGGGCCACCGGGACGGTGAAGGCGGCCGCCGACCCGCGGGCGCCGATGGCGGCGTGGTGGGTGAGGTGGTCGACGTTGACGGCCAGCCCGGCCCCGACGGCCGCGGCCGAGGCGAACACCAGGTAGTGGCCGTAGCCCCAGATGTACCCGGCCCGCAGCGAGGTCAGGAACTCCGAGGCCTCCTTGCCGAAGTACAGCCACCACATCCCGAACACGGTCAGCAGCCCGCCCGCCGCCGTGGTGGCCAGGTCGGCCAGGGCGGCGTTCTCGTCGAGGGCGGTCTGGATGGCCACGGTGGAGGCGAGCACGCACTCGCCCAGCACGATCAGGGTGAACAGGCCGTAGCGCTCGGCGATGTGGCGCGGATGCCAGGAGGTCGGGGCGGCCCGCTCGGCCCAGATGGGGATCACGAGCTCGGCCGCGACCAGGACCAGGAAGCTGGCCATGCCGAGGCCCTCGGGCAGGGCCAGCCGCAGCACCCAGCCGAGCTGGACCAGGGCGATGCCGGCGGCGAAGCGCAGCGAGCTGCGCCGGTGGGGCGGGTCGGCGGCGGCCGCCCGCAGCCACTGGGCGACCATGGCCAGGCGCATGACCACATAGCCGAGGGTGATGACGGCGAAGTCGCTGCCGTCCATGGCGTCGGGCACACCCGCGGCCAGGATCAGGGCGCCGGCGATCTGGACCAGGGTGGTCAGCCGGTAGACGACGTCGTCGGTGTCGTAGGCCGAGGCGAACCAGGTGAAGTTCATCCACGCCCACCAGATGGCGAAGAACACCGTGGCGTAGCCGACCACGCCGTCGCCCACGTGGTCCTCGGCGATCAGGTGGTGCAGCGCGGAGGCGGCCTGGGCCACGGCGACCACGAAGCACAGGTCGAAGAACAGCTCCAGCACGGTCGCGCTGCGGTGCTCCTCGTCGGTCGGCCGGGCCACCATCGGGCGGTACCAGGCACCTCCCGAGATCGCCTTGGGCCCGGCCCCGTCCGTCTGCTCGGCCTTCATGGGGGCGATGATACGAGGCCGGGACCGCTCAGCCGCGCAGCGAGGCGAACACGATCACGTTGTCGGTGTAGTGGCCGGTGGCGTAGTTGAAGGCGCCGCCGCAGGTGACCAGGCGCAGCATCGGCTCAAGGGTCGGGTAGTAGACCTCGGCGGTGGGGAAGCGCCGCTTGTCGTACTGCTCGACCCGTTCGACGGTGAAGGCGATCCGCGAGCCCCCGGCCCGGACGACCTCGACCCGGTCCCCGGGTCGCAGCTCCCGCAGCCGGTAGAACACCGCCGGGCCCAAGGTGGAGTCGACGTGGCCGAGGATCACCGCCGACCCGGGGTCGCCCGGCCGGGTGCCGCCCTCGTACCAGCCGGCCATGTCCCATTTGCCGGGGCCGCTCGGCACCTCGACCGTGCCGTCGGTGGCCCGGCCGAGCCGCTGGAGCCCGGTGGCAACCCCGATCCTCGGGATCTCCAGCCGCACCGGCACCGGGGTCGACCGGAAGCGGCGGGTCGAGCGGAACCGCCGGGCCGCCTCCAGGCCGTCGGCCGGCCCGGCCTGGCCCTGGGGGTCGATGGTGCTGGCCACCCCGGCGTACTCGGCCCGGGGGCCGCCGCAGCCAGCCAGGAGGGCCGGGAGCACGAGCAAGGCCACGGCCACCGCCGTCGTGGTGGCCGTGCGCCGGGCCCCGCTCCTGGTCATCTCATGGGTGGACGTGGGCGGTCCCGCCGCCGCCGGTCTTGGACCCGCCGGCCGGCATGTCGGTCGCCATGACCTTCTCGATGGCGTCGACCAGGACGTTGGCCACCCCGACCATCTGGCTGTAGCCCTCGTCCTGGGCCTGCTGGGCCCTGGCGTAGTCCTTGGCCGCGTACGCGTCGGCCTGGTTGATCAGGTGGGCGTCGTGGGCGGTGATGGCGTCGGTCAGCGGGTCGGTGGCGAGCACGTTGCGGACGACGTCGCTGAAGTAGAGGGCGAGGCGCTCGGCGAAGGCGTCCAGGTTCTCCTTGGCCACCGTCTTGGCGGCCTCGTCCTTGCTCGCGACCGCGGCCGTGTAGGCCATCAGGCCCTCGACGTGGTTGGCCCAGGCGGCCTCGAACTCGGCCGCCTTCTTGGGGCCGACGATCCCGCTCATCGCCTCGGTCAGGGTGGCGGTGTTGGCGTTGACCTGGGCAGCCGCGGCGTCGAACTCGGGCGACCCGGCGAAGGTGGCCCGCTGGGCGTCGACGACCAGCTCCATGTGCTCGCCGAGCAGCATGGCGAAGGCCGACCGGAGGTTCTCCGGCGCCTTGTTCAGGTCGGCCGCCTCCTTGCTCGTCAGGCTGGCCCTGGCCAGGGTGGTCCCGGCCCCGTAGGCGCCCTCATAGGCCTGGCGCTCCAGGGTGTAGGCCTTGGCGTAGTTCCGGCCGGCGTAGGCGTCGACCTGCCCCATGAGCTGCTCGACCCGCGCCTGGGCGTTCCTGGTCGCTGTGGCCGCCTCGATCCGGCCGGCGCTGGCGTCGTCCAGGAAGGCGCCCCAGTCGTCGCACTGGGCCAGCAGGGCGGCCCGCGTCTCCTGGGCGCCGGTGCTGTTGCCGGTGGCCGACGCCTGGGCGTAGGCGGACAGCTCGTCGGTGTAGCCCTTCCAGAGCTGCTCGAACTTCGCCGCCTGGGCGCTGTCGTAGGTCACCCCGACCAGCTGATCGAGGGCGCGCGCGTTGGCCGCCAGCGAGCTGTCGACCACTGTCTTGAGATCAGGGGCCATGGCCACCTCGCTGCGGGCCTGGCGCACCGCCAGCAGGGCGTGCTGGCCGAGCAGCTGCTCGAAGCGGGCCCGCACCTCCCTCGGGGTCGCGTCCGGCCCCAGCGCCGCCGGGGTCATGGCGTGATGGACGGTGGTGGACGTGGCCGCCGCCGACGAGCGCGCGCCCCCGTCCCCACCCGAGGTGCAGCCGACCGCGGCCGCCAGGACCACGGTGGCCAGCGCCGTCAAGCCTGCTCGAACCCGCACGATGCCCTCCCAAGAACCATTGCGTCCAGGCTGCTGGCCAGTATGGGAAGCTCGGCGCGCTCCGTCATCGTATGTTCTGCGGAGAACGACGTACGTTGCCGTACTGAGAGGAGCGAGCGGCCATGACGAGGATTGTCGTCACCGGGGGGAGCGGCAAGGCGGGACGGGCCGTGGTCCGCGACCTGCTCGAGCACGGGCACCAGGTGCTGAACGTCGACCGGGTGCCGTCGGCCGAGTCGAGCACGGCCGACTCGCCGGCGCCGTTCCTGCCCGCCGACCTGACCGACTTCGGCCAGACCCTGGAGGCCCTCAGCGGGGCCGAGGTCCTCGGGGGCATCCAGGCCGTCGTCCATCTGGCCGCCATCCCCTCGCCGGTCCACGCCACCCCCGACATCGTGTTCCGCACCAACCTCACCAGCACCCACACGGTGTTCGCGGCCGCGGCCCGCCTCGGCCTCGAGCGGGTCGTCTGGGCGTCCAGCGAGACGACCCTCGGCCTGCCCTTCGACCGCCCGCCCGACTACGCGCCGGTGGACGAGCAGGCCGAGCTGCGGCCCGAGACCTCCTACGCCCTCTCCAAGGTCCTCGGCGAGGAGATGGCCCGCCAGTTCGCCCGCTGGACCGGCATCCCGTTCCTGGGCCTGCGCTTCTCCAACATCATGGAGCGGGCCGACTACCAGCGGTTCCCGTCCTTCTGGGACGACCCGCAGCTGCGCAGATGGAACCTGTGGGGCTACGTCGACGAGTCGCACGTCGCCCAGGCGGTGCGGCGGGCCCTCGAGGCCGACGTCGCCGGGGCCGAGGCGTTCATCATCGCCGCCGGCGACACTGTCATGCGCCGCCCCAGCCGCGAACTACTGGCCGAGGTATTCCCCGGCGTCCCGGTCAAGGGCGACCTGGCCGAGCACGGCACCCTGCTGGGGATCGACAAGGCCCGCCGCCTGCTCGGCTACGATCCCGAGTTCACCTGGAGATCGCTGTTCTAGACGAGAGGATCGCCATGACCGACCCGGCGGCCACCGAGGGCCGCGCGACCGGCATCACCATGGAGGAGCTGGCCCTGGCGGCCCGCAACCACGGGATGCCGCTGGAGGCCCTCCGCTACGACGTCACCCCGGTCGGCCTCCACTACCTGCTGATCCACTTCGACATCCCGGCCGCCGACGAGACGACCTGGCGGCTGGAGGTCGGCGGGCGGGTGGAACGGCCGCTGTCGCTGACCATGGAGGAGCTGCGGCGGCGGCCGGTGGTGACCGCGCCGGTGACGCTGGAGTGCGCCGGCAACGGCCGGGCCCGGCTCGACCCGCGGCCGGTCAGCCAGCCCTGGCTGGAGGAGGCGGTGGGCACGGCCGAGTGGACGGGTACGCCGCTGGCCCCCCTGCTCGAGGAGGCCGGGGCAGGCCCCGGGTCCGTCGAGGTCCTGTTCGCCGGGGCCGACCGGGGCGTCCAGGGCGGCCTGGAGCACGACTACGAGCGCAGCCTGCCCCTGGCCGAGGCGATGCGCGAGGAGGTCCTGCTCGCCTGGGGGGTCAACGGCCAGCCCCTCCCGCCCCAGCACGGCTACCCGCTGCGGCTGGTCGTGCCCGGCTGGTACGGCATGACCTCGGTCAAATGGCTGCGCCGGATCACCCTGCTCACCGAGCCGTTCGACGGCTACCAGCAGACCGGCACCTACCTGATCCACACCTCCGAGGACGACCCGGGGACGCCCGTCACCCGCATCCAGCCGCGCTCGCTCCTGCTGCCGCCCGGGGTTCCCGAGTTCGAGTCCCGCCAGCGGTTCCTGCCCCCGGGCCGCCACCGGCTGTCCGGCCGGGCCTGGTCCGGCCTGGCCCCGGTGGCCGGGGTCGAGGTCAGCCTCGACGGCGGCGGCAGCTGGGCCCCGGCCCGGCTGGCACCCCAGCCCTCCGCCTGGGCCTGGGCCGGCTGGACCTACGAATGGGACGCCGCCCCCGGCAGCTACGAGCTGTGCTCGCGGGCCACCGACGCGGCCGGCAACACCCAGCCCGCCCAGGTCCCCTGGAACACCGGCGGCTACGCCAACAACGCCCTCCACCGGGTCCGGGTCACGGTCCGCGAGGTGCCACGATGACCAGCCGGTCGCTGACCGTCGGCACCGTCCAGATCACCGCCGTGTGCGACGTCACGGGCGACTTCCCGGCCCCGCTGGAGCGGGCCTTTCCCCGGGTGGAGGCGGCCGCCTGGGCGCCGTGGCGGGAGCGCCACCCGAAGGCGTTCGGCGGGCCCGGCCGCTGGCGGCTGCGCGACTGGTGCTTCGTGGTCCGGGGCCGCGACCGGGTCGTGCTGGTCGACACCGGGGTCGGCGGGCCCGGGGCGCCCGGCGCCACCTGGATCGGGGTCCCGGGGCGGCTGCCCCAGGAGCTGGCCGCGGCCGGGGTCGAGCCGGACGAGATCGACCTGGTCGTCCTCACCCACCTGCACCTGGACCACATCGGCTGGAACCTTGCCTGGGACGGCGACCGGGCCCGGCCGCTGTTCCCGCGGGCCCGCTACCTCGTCCAGCGGGCCGACTGGGAGCTGTTCGCGACCTACGGCGACGAGGACGACCGCGAGGCCTTCGTCCGGTGCGTGGCCCCGCTCCAGGCCCTCGGGGTGGCCGAGCTGCTGGAGGGCGACCGCACCCTGGACGCCGAGCTCAGCCTGCTCCACACCCCCGGGCACACCCCCGGCTCCCAGAGCCTGCTGGTCCGCTCGGCGGAGGAGGCGGCCCTGCTCTGGGGCGACGTCGCCAACCACCCGGCCCAGGTCGGCGAGCCCGACTGGGGCCCTGGCAGCGACGTCCAGCCCGAGGTGGCCAGAGGGACCAGGCGCCGGCTCCTGGACCAGCTCGAGTCCGAGGGCATGTGGCTGGCCCCGGCCCACTTCCCGGAGCCCTTCGGCACGGTGACCCGGGTCGACGGCGCCCGCCGCTGGGCCGGCCGGCCATGACCCGGGCCCGCGACCTTCCCTAGCCGGGCGGGGGCTTGCCGGCGGCCAGGGCGGCGGTGCCGATGTGGAAGCCGAGGGCACGGTAGGCGTCGAACTGGGCGTGGTCGAAGAACTGGTCGCCGGTGCTCTGGCGCGGGAAGGCGGTCTCCTTGAGGGCGTAGGTGAGCAGCTCGTACGGCATGTCCGGGGTGAGCAGGGCCTTGGCCACGATCAGGGTGCCGTGGCGTGACGGCGCCTCGTCCTCGGTGACGGCGAACGCCTCCGGGTACTCGACGTCGGCCACGGCGACCGCGGAGCGCGACAGGCGGGCGTTGAGGCGCGCCAGGACCTCCGGGGGCGACAGGGGAGCGGCGCTGCCCGGCACCAGGCCGGTGGGGTCGCGCACGGTGATCCGCACCCCCAGCTCCTCATAGGCCAGGGTGATGGCCTCGGCCAGGGTGGTGGCGAACGGCGGCGCGTCGCCGCTGGCGTCGATGCAGTAGAGGGTCCGGCAGCGGTGGCGCAGCAGCTCGACGAGGCCCAGGTTCTCCCAGTGGCCACCGTCGGTGCAGAGCAGCAAGCGGCCCTCGGCCGGGTAGGCGCCGACGATCTCGCGCAGCTGGTAGGGGAGCCGGCGGGCGTTGGGCAGACGCGGAGCCCGCCAGCTGGCGGTGGGCCGGCCGAGGACGGCCAGGAACGCCGGGTTGGGCAGCCAGGTGCCGAGCCGGACGTTGGACAGGGCCAGCAGCCGCTGCACGGCGACGGCCTGGCGGCCCATGGCCGAGGCGATCGCCGCCCCGGACACGGCCATGGCCGCCTGGACGGTCACGTCCCGGCGCAGAGCCGGCTTGCAGGTCTCCTCCAGGGTGCTTGTCCGGACCCAGCCGACGTCGGGCCCGCCGACGTAGTCGGCCGACATGGTGAACGCGGCCGAGCGGCGGCCCGGCGGGGTCCGGGACTGGCCCGACAGGGCGGCCGCGCCGACGAAGATGACCTGCGGGAACCCGTCGGGCCGGCCGCCGTAGCGGCTGAGGGTGGTCGGCTCCTCGATCTCGTAGGCCAGGGCGCCGGTGCCGCCGTCGGGCATGTGAGCCCGGCGGACGGCGAAGGCCGAGGCCAGCCGGCGCCGGTAGAAGGGGTGGAGGCTCAGCCAGGTCTGGTCGATCAGGAAGCCGGCCCCGACCAGCACCCCCAGCAGGGCCAGGCCCACCCAGGCCGGCCACCGGTGGGCGGCCGCGGTCGTCCAGGCGGCCACGAACACGAACACGAAGGCCAGCACGGCGTGCACCGCCCAGACGATCAGGCTCTGCCCGAACCCGGTGGCCACCTGCTGCTCGACCACCTGGCCCTGGCCCCGGCGGCCGAGCAGCCAGCGCAGGGGGCCGACCTTGCCGCCGCCGGCGGTCAGCCGCTCCGTGCGGCGCCACAGGGTGCTGGCCAGGGCGCCGAACCAGGTGAGCAGGGTGGTGGCCACGGCGGTGAAGGAGGCGGCCGGGACCGGGCTGTCGACCTGGGTCGCCCAGGTGAGCCTGGCCATCGCCCAGACGACCACCGGCACGGCCACGGCGTACACGGCCACCACCGCGGTGACCCCGACGGCGGCCCGGAACAGGTTGCGGGCCGCCCGGCCCAGGCCGAGCCGGTCGTTGCTGGCCAGCAGCCCGACGATCACCACCACCCAGGCGGCCGCGGCGATGGCCGCTCCCACCGCCAGCGTCCGCCACACCGCGGCCGTCGGGGCCGGGAACGGCGCCGGGCCGTTCCCGGCGGCCGGGTCGAACCGGGGCAGAAGCCGGGTCACGTCGACCACCGGCGCCGCCCGGTAGAAGGCGTTGAGGCCGACCCCGATGACGACCACGCCCAGGGTCAGCAGGGCCAGCGACGCCGCCACCCCGCGCAGCACCACCCCCAGCGCTGTCGCCCACTCGAGGCCGCCGTCGGCCAGGTACTTGCCGTGGCGTCGCAGGTGGTCCTCCTCGGCCGACCCGGGCGTGAACACGTCCGCCGGTGTGGCCAGCGACTCGGCCTCGGAGTTGGCCCGGGTCAGGGCCAGCTGGAAGGCGCCGGTCATGTAGCCGCCGCCCGACACCGACACCAGGTACCGGGCCCGTGGCAGGACGTCGCGCTGGAGCGCCTGGAGCGCTCCCAGGGTGACCGAGGCCGAGCGGATGCCGCCGCCCGAGGCGCAGATCCCGACCTCGGCCGGCGGACGGCCCGGCGGGACCCGGCCGGCGTTGTGCCAGCGGGCCTGGGCCGGGCCGGGCAGGTCGGTGCCGGGGCCGCCGCCGACGCTGGCCGCCTCCCTGGCCGCCCGGGCACGGCCCTGGTCGGTGTAGAGCTCCTGCTGGACGTCAGGGCCGGACTGGCTGACGGTGGCCGACAGGGTGGCCGTCGAGCTGTCGGCCACGGCCGGGGGCAGGATGATGTCGGGCCGCCTGCTGGTGCCGGGGTCGAGCTCACCAGCCCGGGCGATCTCGGGCGGGCTGGTGTCCTCGCGGCGGACCACCCGCGATGGCCGGTGCAGCCGCCGGGCGGCCAGCACACTGGCAACGACCACGAACACCGGCAGCAGCGGCCCGCCGAAGGCGAACTTGACCACGGCCAGGGAGGCCGCCAGCTCGAACGGGCCGTCGCCGCCGGCCGTGCCCAGGCGGTCCAGGCCACCCAGCAGGGCCAGGTTCTCCAGGCTGTCGGCCGCCCCGGCCAGCAGGACCCCGCCGAGGCACCAGCGCGCGATCCGCTGCGCCCCCGACCCGTACAGGAACAGCCCACCGAGCCCGAACACCCCCAGCCCGGCGAGCACGTACCCGGCCACCAGATACCAGTCGGCCCGCACCGCCGAGGTGTACCGCTCGACCTCGGCGGCCGGCACCGGGCAGCCGGCCGCGCCGGGCTGGATGACCTGGCAGGCGGCCTCCCGCCCGCCGGCGAACTGGAGGGCGACCTGGTCGACCCCCTGGTGGCGCCGCAGCTCCCGGTACCCCTGGGCCAGCAGCGGCACGGCCAGGACCAGCGCGACCACGGCCAGGCCGGTGGCCAAGGCCCGCCGTCGGTCACGGCGCTCCGGTGACGGGGTGATGTCGTCCGGCATCGGTCAGCCCTCGCAGGTGGGTTCGGGATCCGGGACGCTCGCAGGTCTCTCCCAGGCCCGTCAACCGCTCCCGGCTCCACCCGTTGTGTTCGGAGTTCGGCGGGAGGACACTACTTGGACGTCTCTGGCGGATTGGTCCTGGCTGGTGGGGTTGTCCTCGAGGAGGCGAGGTGGTCGAGGGCGTCGAGGCCGTGGGGGGGCTGCGCGAGGAGGTCGAGCGCCTCCGGCGCGACCTCGCCGAGGCCCGGGAGCAGCAGGCGGCGACGAGCGGGGTCCTGGCCGTCCTCGGTCGTGCCACCTCGGACCTCGACGCCGTGCTGGAGACCGTGGTCGACAGCGCCCGCCACCTCTGCCGGGCCGACATCGCCCTGATCTTCCTGCTCGAGGCGGACACCTACCGGCTGGCCATCGCGTCGGGCCCTCTCACCGAGGAGGACCGCGCCTACCTCGCCCAGCATCCCCTGGCCCAGGACCGGGGCACCCTGACCGGCCGGGTCGGGCTGGAGCGCCGGCCCCAGCAGATCGCCGACGTCCTTGCCGACCCCGAGTACGGGCGGCTCGACATCCAGCGCCACGGCGGCTTCCGGACCACCATGGGCGTCCCCATGCTGCTCGACGGCGAGGTGGTCGGCGTCCTGGTCGTCTGGCGGACCGAGGTCGACCCGTTCAGCGAGCGGGCCACCGAGCTCCTGACCACCTTCGCCACCCAGGCGGCGATCGCCATCCGCAACGTCGACCTGGTCCACGCGCTGCAGGCCCGGTCGGCCGAGGTGGAGGTGGCGAGCCGGCACAAGTCGGAGTTCCTGGCCAGCATGTCGCACGAGCTCCGGACCCCGCTGAACGCGGTCATCGGGTTCTCCGAGGTGCTGCTGGAGCGGATGTTCGGGGACCTCAACGACCGTCAGGAGGACTACCTGCGCGACATCTGGAGCTCCGGCAAGCACCTGCTGGAGCTGCTGAACGAGATCCTCGACCTCTCCAAGGTCGAGGCCGGCCAGATGACGCTGGACCCGACCGAGTTCTCCCTCCAGGAGGCCCTTGGCCACGGCCTCGCCCTGGTGCGCGAGCGGGCCGCCCGGCACGGCATCTGGCTCGGCCTCGAGGTGGCCGCCGACGTGAGGCCGGTGCGCGCCGACGAGCTGCGGATCAAGCAGGTGATCGTCAACCTGCTGTCCAACGCGGTGAAGTTCACCCCCGACGGTGGGCGGGTCGAGGTCCGGGCCCGCACCGAGGGGACCGAGGTCCTGGTGACCGTGGCCGACACCGGGACCGGGGTGGCGGCCGAGGACCGTGAACGGATCTTCGAGTCCTTCCAGCAGGGCGGCCGCCGGGCCTCGACCACCGAGGGCACCGGGCTCGGGCTGACCCTGTCCAAGCGGATCGTTGAGTTGCACGGCGGCCGGATCTGGGTCGACAGCCAGTTGGGGGTGGGCAGCACCTTCGGGTTCGCCATCCCGGCCGGCGCCCCGGCCACGGCCGCCGCCACCGGCGACGACCCGGGCCGGGCCGACGGGGAGCGCACGGTGGTCGTGATCGACGACGACCGCCGCTCCATCGACCTGCTCACCGTGTATGCCGAGGCGGCCGGGCTGCGGGTGGTCAGCGCCCACGACGGCCGGCGCGGGGTCGAGCTCGTCAAGGCCCTCCAGCCGGCCATCGTCGTGCTGGACATCCTGCTCCCCGGGCTGGACGGCTGGCAGGTCCTGGAGTCGCTCAAGGCCGACCCGGCAACGGCCGCCATCCCGGTGGTGGTGGTGTCGATCCTCGACGAGCGCGGTCGCGGGCTCGCCCTCGGCGCGGCCGACTACCTGGTCAAGCCGGTGTCACGCGAGGGTGTCCTCGACGCGCTCGCCCGCTGCGGACCGGAGGCGACATGGCCGACCAGCTGATCCTCATCATCGAGGACAACGAGCGGAACCTGAAGCTGGTCCGGGACGTGCTCCAGTTCAGCGGGTTCCGGACCGCCGAGGCCCGCACCGCCGAGGACGGCCTGGCCCTGGCCAGCGTCCGCCCGCCGGACCTGGTCCTGCTCGACCTGCAGCTGCCCGGCATCGACGGCATGGAGGCGTTCCGGCAGCTGCGGGGGAGCCCGCCCACCGCCGGTGTCCCCGTCGTCGCCGTCACGGCCCTGGCCATGAAGGAGGACCGCGAGCGGGTCCTGCGGGCCGGGTTCGACGGCTACCTGGAGAAGCCCATCAGCGTGCGCGAGCTGCCCGGCCAGGTGCGCGCGTTCCTCACCGCCGCGGAGCTGCCCGATGACCGATGAGCCCCTTGTCCTGGCCGTCGACGACCTGCCGGCCAACGTCCGCCTGCTCGACGCCGTGCTCAGCCCTCGCGGCTACCGGGTGCTCGGCGCCGGGTCCGGCCCCGAGGCCCTGGCCCTGGTCGTCGAGCACCGCCCCGACCTGGTCCTGCTCGACATCGTGATGCCAGAGATGGACGGCTACGAGGTCTGCCGCCGCCTGCGCCAGGACCCGGCCACCGCCTTCCTGCCCGTGGTCATGATCACCGCCAGCGGCGACCAGGAGCGGCTCCTGGCCATCGAGGCCGGTGCCGACGATTTCGTGGCCAAGCCCTTCGACCAGGCCGAGCTGCTGGCCAGGGTGCGGTCGCTACTGCGCATCAAGCGCTACCACGACACCATCGAGGGCCAGGCGGCCGAGCTGGCCGAGTGGAACCGCACCCTCGAGCAGCGGGTCAGCGACCAGGTCGGCCAGCTCGAGCGCATGGGCCGGCTGCGCCGGTTCCTCTCGCCCCAGCTGGCCGACCTGGTCGTGTCCTCCGGCGACGAGTCGTTCCTGGACAGCCACCGGCGCGACATCACCGTGGTCTTCTGCGACCTGCGCGCCTTCACCGCCTTCGCCGAGACCGCCGAGCCGGAGGAGGTGATGGGGGTGCTGGACGACTACTACCAGGCCCTCGGCGACCTGGTCACCCGGTTCGAGGGCACCCTCGAGCGGTTCACCGGCGACGGGCTGATGGTGTTCTTCAACGACCCGCTGCCCTGTGAGGACGCGCCCCTGCGGGCGGTCCGGATGGCGGTGGCCATGCGCAACCGGGTCGAGGGCCTGGCCAAGGACTGGACGCGGCACGGCTACGACCTGGCCCTGGGCGTCGGCGTGGCCCAGGGCTACGCCACCCTCGGCCGGGTCGGGTTCGAGGGCCGGTCGGACTACACGGCCATCGGCAACTGCACCAACCTGGCCGCCCGGCTGTGCGCTGAGGCCCGGCCGTGGCAGATCCTGCTCAGCCCGCGGGTCCACGCCGCGGTGGAGGAGTTCGTGACCAGCGAGCCGGTGGGGGAGCTGACCCTGCGCGGCTTCTCCCGCCCGGTGGCCACCTTCAACGTGGTCGGGCTGGACGCGGCCCGGATCAGCTCGTGACCAGCACCACCCGGCCGCCGACCCTGGCCGAGCTGGACCCGGGCGAGCGCGACCGGCGCTTCGCCAGGCTCCAGACCCAGATGCCCGAGGTGTGGCGGGCCATGCGCCTCAACCAGGAGGGCGAGTCGGTCGTGGTGGTGCCGTCGGTGACGGTCGACCGGGTCAACCAGAACAGCGGGTCGCTCACCCAGGCCTACGAGGAGCGGTTCCTGTTCCTGCTGCTCCTACTTCGCCAGCCGCGGCTGCGGATGGTGTACGTGACCTCGATGCCGATCGCCCCCCAGATCGTCGAGTACTACCTGGCCCTGCTGCCCGGCATCATCCCCAGCCACGCCCGGGCTCGGCTGTCGCTGGTGGCGGTCCAGGACGGCTCGCCGCGGCCGCTCACCGAGAAGCTCCTGGAGCGGCCCCGGGTGGTCTCCCAGATCCGCTCGCTCGTCCCCGACCGGCGCCGCTCCCACCTGGTGCCCTACAACACCACCCCGCTGGAGCGGGACCTGGCCCTGGCCCTCGGGATCCCCATGTACGGCGCCGACCCGCGGCTGTTCCACCTGGGGACCAAGAGCGGCTGCCGCCGGCTCTTCGCCGAGGAGGGGGTGCGCCACCCGGCCGGCTTCGAGGATCTGCACAGCCTGGAGGAGGTCGTCGGCGCCCTGGCCCGGCTACGCGCGGCCAGCCCCGGGGCCGGCCAGGCCCTGGTCAAGCTCAACGAGGGCGTCTCCGGCGGCGGCAACGCCCTGGTCGACCTGGGCGGGCTGCCCCCGCCGGGCTCGGCCGGGGAGCCGGCCGAGCTGGGCGAGCGGGCCAGGGCCATGCGCTTCGAGCTCCCCGACATGCCGTTCGACGGGTACGTGGCCAAGCTGGCCGAGCGCGGCGGCATCGTCGAGGAGCTGATCTCCGGGGTCGAGCTCCGTAGCCCCAGCGTCCAGCTGCGGGTCACGCCCCTCGGCGACGTCGAGCTGCTCTCGACCCACGACCAGCTCCTCGGCGGCCCCAGCGGCCAGAGCTATCTCGGCTGCCGGTTCCCGGCCGACTTCGCCTACGCCAGGGCGATCAGCGCCGACGCCGCCATCATCGGCCGCCGCCTGGCCCGCGAGGGCGTGCTCGGCCGCTTCGCCATCGACTTCGTGGTCGTCCGCGACCGCGAAGGCGCCTGGGCCCAGTACGCCATCGAGCTCAACCTCCGCAAGGGCGGCACCACCCACCCGTTCCTGACCCTGCAGTTCCTCACCGACGGCCGCTACGACGCGGCGACCGCCCTGTTCGTCACCCCCGACGGCCGCGAGAAGCACCTGGTCGCCACCGACCATCTCGAGGACCCGCTGCTGCGCGGCCTGCGCCACGACGACCTGTTCGACATCGTCGCCCGCCACGGTCTCCACTTCGACCAGGCCCGCCAGGCCGGCGTCGTGTTCCACATGATCAGCTGCCTGAGCGAGCACGGGCGGGTCGGCCTGACCGCCGTCGGCGACACCCCGGCCCAGGCTGACGCCACCTACCGCCGGGCCGAGCGGATCCTGCTCGAGGAGGCCAGGTCGGCCCTTGCCGACCTGGCCGTGCTCGACAGCCCCTGACCCTTACGGCGTGGGAGTCTCCTTGACGGTCGTCTCGGCGTCGAGGTCGCTGACGTGGGTGGAGCCGTAGCCCTCGCTCTGGGGGCGGCCGTGCTCGCCGTGGGTCATGGCGAACTCCTCCTCGGGGGAGAGCACCAGGCGGTTGCGGCCCGAGAAGGCGAAGTAGGCGATCCCGATCACGAAGTAGATGAGGGTCCCGTACACACCCGGGCGGTAGTCGGCGTTGGAGTACAGCGAGATCAGCGAGACCAGGGCGATCGCCCCGGCGATGCCCGCGCCCCACTCGCCGACCGGGCTGCGGTAGGGCCGCTGGATGTTGGGGTACTTGCGGCGCAGCAGGATGAACGACAGGCACTGCATGAAGTAGGAGATGACGGCGCCGAACACGGCCATGTAGAGCAGCGCCCCGACGATCTTCCCGGCCAGGGCGCCCTCGCTCTGGCCCAGCTCGTAGATCAGCACGGCCAGGGCGTAGCCGACGACGGCGCCGGCGATCAGGGCCCGGTGGGGGGTGTTGCGGGTGCCGTGGGTGACCGACAGCCACTTCGGGAAGTAGCCGGCCCGCGACAGCGAGTAGGTGTTGCGGCCGTAGGCGTAGATGATGGTGAAGAAGCTGGCGATCAGGCCGGTCAGCCCGATCAGGGCCAGCACCTCGGCCCCAGTGCCCTCGCCGAACACGGCCTTGAACCCGTCGAACAGCGGGGTGGCCGAGACGCCGATGTCGGCCGCGCCCCCGTCGATCCCGGTGTTGAGGAACAGAATGCCAAGGCCGGTGATGACCAGGGTGACCAGGCCCCAGATGGTGGCCCGGGGGACGTCGCGGGCCGGGTCGTGGGATTCCTCGGCGGCCAGCGGCAGCTCCTCGATGGCCAGGTAGAACCAGATGGCGAACGGGATCGCCGGGAAGATGCCGGCGATCCCCTTGGGCAGGAAGCTGGAGCCGCCCGCCTCGGGCGGGATGTTGGTCCACAGGCTGGTGTCGAGCTTGCCCGAGGCCAGCACCGAGATGAAGAAGAAGGCCAGGATCCCGAGGGCGAGGATGTTGATCACCACGGTGAACCGCATCGTGGCCTCGATGCCGAGGATGTTGATCCACACGAAGACCACGTAGAAGACGGCCCACCAGGTCACCGGGCTGTTCCACCAGGGCGAGCCGACGATGTCGAACAGGCCGGTGACGATGTCGTGCATCAGGAAGCCCATCGCCCCCACGACCACGGCCGGGGTGATCACGTACTCCATGTTCTCGGCCAGCCCGGTGATGAACCCGCCCCAGGGCCCCATGGCCGAGCGGGCGAAGGAGTAGGCCCCGCCGGTGTGGGGGAGGGCCGGTGACATCTCGGCGATGCTGAAGCACAGCCCGAAGTACATGATCGTGATGACGGCCGTCGCGATCAGCAGCCCGCCGAACCCGCCGGCGTCCAGGCCCAGGTTCCAGCCGTAGAAGTCGCCGGAGATGACGGCCGCCACCCCCAGCGACCACAGCGACCAGAAGGCCGCGTGCCGGCGCAGCCTGCGCTTGCCGAAGTAGTCCTCGCCGGCCTCCTCGTAGCTCACCGATCCGACTCGGCGTCGCTCCTGGGCCACGTCGCAACCCCCTTGCTCGTCGTCGCGCGGCAGGGCCGCGTCCGGGAAGTTGTCTGACATTACTGGACGATGGCCGGATGGTAAGGGCGTGGTAAGACCGAGTCAAGCTCCTTGACCCTGGCTGAGTTGTCTGACGTATACTCCTCGCCAGAATGCAGAGGCCACAGCGGGCAACCGGGGCGCGACCACGGCTACGCTCGGTCTCGGTCCAGGACGAGCTCAAGCAGCGGATCGACCGGGGAGAGCTCCCCGCCGGGACCCAGCTGCCCTCCGAGCCAGAGCTGGCCGCCGAGCTCCAGGTGTCGCGGGCGACCCTGCGCGAGGCCCTGCGGGCCATGGAGCTGGAGGGGCTCCTCAGGCGCCGCCAGGGCTCCGGCACCTTCGTCGCCGACCACCCCCGCATGGCCAACAGCCTCGACGTGAACTTCGGCGTCACCGATGCCATCCGGGCCGCCGGCATGACCGCCGGGATCGCCGACGGGCGCACCTGGGTCGAGCCGGCCGCGGCCGGTGAGGCGGCCCTGCTGGAGCTGGAGCCGGGCCAGGACGTCCTGGTGATCGAGCGGGTGCGGACGGCCGAGGGCAAGCCGGTGGTGCTGTCGCGCGACCTGTTCCCCAGCCGGCTGGTCAAGGGCCGCGACCAGGTCGTCCAGGAGATGCTTGAACGATCCATCTACGACGTGCTCGAGCGTGACCTCGGCATCGTCATCCACCACGGCGTGGCCCGGTTCCGGCCGGTGCGGGCCGACCACGCCGTCGCCGGCCGCCTCGGGGTGCCCCGGGGCGAGCTGCTGCTCTACCTCTGGCAGGTCGACTACGCCCAGGACGGCACCCCGGTCATCTCATCGCATGAGTTCCACCTTGCCGACGCGTTCGATTTCACGGTGGTCCGGCGGGGCCCCGGAAGGAGGCTCACATGACGACACAGGCCGCGACCACCCAGGTGGGCACGGCGATGCGCCTCAAGCGGGTGATCGACCCGGCCGGGGTCTCGATCATCTGCGCTCTCGACCACGGCATGACCTCGCCGACGTTCCTGGAGCCGCTGGCCGCCATCGGCGCCCGCACCGCCGAGGTGGTGGCCGGCGGGGCCAACGTCATCATGATGTCCAAGGGCATGATCCGGCTGGCCGAGCCGGCGTTCTCGCCAACGACCTCGCTGGCCCTGCTGCTGTCGGCCTCGGCCAACCCGGCCGACCCCCAGCCCGAGGTGATCCAGATCGCCCAGGTGGAGGAGGCCGTCCGCCTCGGGGCCGACGCCGTGGTGCTGTTCACGGCGCTGGGCGGCGACACCGAGGCGGGGATGATCCGCACCCTGGCCGGCGTGGGCCGCGAGTGCGCCGCCATGGGGATGCCGCTGATCGCCGAGGCCGAGTTCCCGACCACCTACGCCGCCGTCGAGCAGCTCAAGGAGCAGTACGGCTTCGAGTATCTGCGGCGCAACGTGCGGCTCTGCGCCGAGCTCGGGGCCGACATCGTCAAGACGAACTGGCCGGGCGACGGGGACTTGTTCGCCCGCCTGGTGGAGGCGGCCGCCGGGATCCCGCTGGTGCTGGCCGGCGGCTCCCGCCTCGGCGACCGGGAGCTGCTGGCGCGGATGGAGGCGGCCACCGCGGCCGGCGGCATCGGCTGCTCGGTGGGCCGGAACATCTTCATGCACCGTTCCCCCGAGGCGATCACCCGGGCCCTGTCCAGGGTGATCCGGGAACGCTGGAGCGCCGACAAGGCCTTCGACGAGCTCCAGGAGACGGCGCCCGAGGCACGGTCGTGAGGGCGGCGTTCATGACCGACCGCAACGCGGTGGCGGTCCGTGAGGTCGACGAGCCGACCCTCGACCCGCGCGGGGCCATCCTGCGCGTGCAGGCCTGCGGGATCTGCGGGACCGACGCACGGACCTTCTTCAACGGCGACCCGCGGGCGCCGGCCCCCTGGGTCCTGGGCCACGAGCCGGTCGGGGTCCTGGAGCGGGTCGGGCCGGACGCCACGCTGCCCCAGGGGGTGGAGGCCGGGGGCCGGGTGTTCCTCGGCTCGATCCTCACCTGCGGCCAGTGCCGCCAGTGCCTCGACGGCCGCCAGAACCTCTGCGAGCACCACCTGCTGTACGGCTTCGACCCCTTCCCCGGGGCCTACGCCGAGCTCGCCGCCGTGCCCCCGATCGCCGTCAAGAACCTCATCCCCCTCCCGCCCGATCTGCCGTCGGAGCTGGCCACGGTGGTGGACCCGTTCGCCTGCGCCCTCAACGGCATCGAGGTCCTCGAGGTCGGCCTGGGCGACACCGTGCTGATCCTCGGCTCCGGCCCGATCGGCTGCTGGCAGGCGGTCATGGCCCGCGACCGCGGGGCCGGCAGGGTGTTCCTGTGCGACGTGAACCGCCAGCGCCTCGACCTGGCCCTCGAGGCGGTGGGCGGGTTCGTGGACGACGCCTGGGAGGCCGGCGAGGACAACGGCCTGGCCGGCCTGCTGGAGCGGACCGGCGGTGGGGGAGCCGAGCGGATCAGCGTGGCCGCGCCCTCCAAGCAGGCCCAGCAGGCGGCCCTGGAGATGGCCGCCAAGCGGGCCCGGGTGGTCTACTTCGCCGGCCTGCCCAAGCACGACCCGGTGAGCCCGCTCGACATGAACCAGCTCCACTACAAGGAGCTGGCCATCCTCGGCGCGTACGGGGCCACCCACCGCCAGTACCGGCTCACCATGGACTACCTCAACCGGCGCCGGACCGAGCTGGCCCCGGTCGTCACCCACCAGTTCCCCCTGGACAAGATCGGCGAGGCGTTCGAGACCATCCGCTCCGGGGCCGGCCTGAAGATGGTGGTGGTGCCGTGACCGCCGCGCCGTACGTGATCGGCTGCGACGTCGGCAGCCAGGGCACCAACGCCGCCCTGTACGCCGCCGACGGGCGCCTGGTGGCCTCGGCCTACGAGGCCTACGACGTCGACTTCCCCCATCCCGGCTGGGCCGAGCAGGACCCGAGGCTGTGGACCGCGGCCCTGCACGCCAGCATCGCCCGGGTGCTGGCCGAGGCGCCGGAGGGCCCGGCGGCGGTGACGGCGCTGTCGTTCGGGTCGCAGCTGGACGGGATGGTGGTGTGCGACGCCGAGGGCGAGCCGCTGCGCCCGGCGATGATCTGGATGGACCGGCGGGCCGAGCCGCAGGCGGCGGCGGTCGCCGACAAGCTGTCGCCGGCCGACTTCTACCACCACACCGGGGCCAACCTGGACTCCTCGCACGCGGTGTTCAAGGCCCTGTGGGTCCGCGACGAGGAGCCCGAGGTCTTCGCCGAGGCCGCCCACCTCATGCCGCCGGGGTCCTATGTGCTGCGCGAGGCCGCCGGGGTGCTGGCCGCCGACTGGTCCAACGCCTCCTCGCTGGCCCTGCTCGACCCGAGGACCCGGGACTGGTCGGCGCCGGTCCTGGACGCCGTCGGGGTCGAGGAGGCGATGCTCCCCGAGCTGGCCGCCGGGACCCAGGCCGTCGGGCCGGTCACGAGGGCCTTCGCCGAGCGCACCGGCCTGTCGCCGGGCACGGTGGTGGTGGTCGGCTGCGGGGACGAGATGGCGGCCACCCTCGGCGCCGGGGTGTTCGCCCCCGGCGAGGTGTGCGACGTCGTCGGCACCGCCGAGCCGGTCTGCGCCGCGTCGGCGGAGCCGGGCGAGGACCCGGCCATGCTGGTCGAGTGCCACCCCCACGCCGACCCCGACGTCTGGCTGCTGGAGAACCCCGGGTTCGTCTCCGGCGGCAACCTGCGCTGGTGGCGGGACCAGTTCGCGCCCCTGGAGCGGGCGGCGGAGGCCAGCGGGCAGGGCGACGCCTACGACCTGCTGACCGGCCCGGCGGCCAAGATCCCCCCAGGGGCCGAGGGGCTGGTCTTCCTGCCCTGCATGCAGGGCGCGATGGCCCCGGAGTGGAACGGGGCCGCCCGGGGGGTCTTCTACGGCCTCACCCTCGCCCACACCAGGGCCCACATGACCCGGGCCCTGCTGGAGGGCAGCGCGTACGCCCTCCGCGACATCCTCGAGGGGATGGGCGCCGCCGGCCTGGACGTCCGCCGCCTCACGATCGTCGGCGGCGGGGCCAAGGGGCCCCTGTGGCGCCAGATCAAGGCCGACGTCACCGGCCTCCCGGTCCGGGTCCCGACCAGCGTCGAGACCACCGCCACCGGCGCCGCCATCCTGGCCGCGGTCGGCTCCGGGGTGCACAGCAGCGTCGCCGACGCCGTGTCCGCCTTCGTCGCCTACCAGCCCGACGAGCACGTCCCCGACCTCGAGACCCACCAGCGCTACGCCGACGCCTACCGCCGTTACCGCGACCTCTACGCCGCCCTCAAGCCGGTGTTCGAGGGCTGACACCCCGCCGAAGGGGCCGCCCCGCAGGGGCTGGTCGTTGGTGGCGCGAGCACCGGCATGGTGGCAGGGCCCGCACGCCGGAGGAGCTGGAGACCCTCGCTGGACCCCTGGCGTCCCAGCTCCGGGTAACCCGTCCGGTCCCGGGGTACGCAACCGGCGGACGGACGAGCTGGTCCGCGCGCTCGGCCGCAGGTAGTCGCCAGCCGGACCGGGTCGGAAGGAGGCAGATGGGCGATCGTCAGGTGGCCTACGCCCCCTGAGGATAACGTCTCCTTCGGCGGGGGTGGGCATCATGAGCAGTCATGCTGTTCGCGGGGAGCCCAGGCACGACGTGGCGGTCCCGGCCGGACGGCCGGCGCCCCTGGGCGAGCTGGCCCCGGGGAGGCGGGTGGACCCGGCCGCGGCCGAGGAGTTCCTGGCCCTCTACCAGGCCGAGAACCCGCGCGTGGGGTCGATCCGGGCGCGGGTCGAGGAGGTCCGCGCCCAGATCGAGCGGTACGGGACCTACGCCCACACCGCCGCCGAGCTGACCTTCGGGGCCCAGGCCGCCTGGCGCAACAGCAGCCGCTGCATCGGCCGGCTCTCCTGGCGCAGCCTGCGGGTGCGCGACCGGCGCCACGTCACCGGCGCCGGGCAGCTGGCCACCGAGGCGGTCGCGCACCTGCGCGAGGCCACCAACGGGGGCGGGTGCGGCCGACCCTCACCGTGTTCGCCCCGGCCATGCCCGGGCGGCCCGGCCCCCGCATCTGGAACGAGCAGCTGATCCGCTACGCCGGCTACCGACGGCGGACGGGACGATCGTCGGCGACCCGCGCTACGCCGACTTCACCGAGGCCGTGCGCGACCTCGGCTGGCCCGGCCGGGCCGGGCACCCTGTTCGACGTGCTGCCGCTGGTCGTGCAGGCCCCCGGGGAGGGCCCCCGGCTGTTCGACCTTCCCAGCGACGCGGTCCTCGAGGTGCCGCTCGGCCACCCCGCTACCGATGGTTCGCCGGCCTCGGGCTGCGCTGGCACGCCGTCCCCGCCATCTCCAACATGTGCCTGGAGATCGGCGGCATCTGCTACCCGGCGGCGTCCTTCAACGGCTGGTACATGGGCACCGAGATCGGCGCCCGCAGCCTGGCCGACGTCGACCGCTACGACCTGCTCCCCGCCGTCGCCGACCACATGGGGCTCGACACCACCAAGGAGCGGTCGCTCTGGCGCGACCGGGTCCTGGTCGAGCTCAACCTGGCCGTCCTGCACTCCTTCGACAGCGCCGGGGTCACCATCGCCGACCACGACACCGAGTCCCACCGCTTCCTGACCCACCTGGCCAGGGAGCAGCGCGCCGGCCGGATCACCCCGGCCGACTGGTCATGGATCGTCCCGCCGATCTCGGGCGCCGCCACCGCGGTGTTCCACCGCTACTACCAGACCGCCGACCTGCGCCCGAACTACGTCCACCATCCGCCGGCCTGACGCGACACCGGGTAGATTCTCCGCTGCCAGCCCGGAGGGCGACGAGGCGGGGAGGACAGATGCGGTATCGGCAGCTTGGGGCGTCCGGCCTGCGGGTCTCGGTGCTGACCATGGGCACGATGACCTTCGGGGGCACGGGCGGGTTCGCCAGCGTCGGGTCGACCAGCCTGGAGGAGGCCCGGGGGCAGGTGGACCGGTGCCTGGAGGCGGGGATCAACCTGATCGACACCGCCAACGTCTACTCCGACGGGCTGTCGGAGGAGATCGTCGGGCAGGTCCTGGAGGGCCGCCGCGACGAGGTGCTGGTGGCCACCAAGGCGCGGATGCCGATGGGGGATGGGCCCAACGACGCCGGGCTGTCCCGCCACCACCTGATCCGTGAGTGTGAGGCGAGCCTGCGGCGGCTGCGGACCGACCGCATCGACCTGTACCAGGTGCACGAGTGGGACGGCC
>JASLIH010000450.1 GCA_030152105.1 Actinomycetes bacterium | reverse complement strand
GGCGAGCGTACCGCCGAGAACATCAAGATCAACCTCGGCTCGGCGTTCCCCCTGCCTGAGGAGCCGACCACCGAGATCCGCGGCCGCGACCTGGTCAGCGGCCTGCCCAAGACCATCACCATCGCCTTGCGGATCTCCTGGCGCCGATGGTGATCGTCTTGGGCAGGCCGCTGACCAGGTCGCGGCCGCGGATGTCGGTGGTCGGCTCCTCGGGCAGGGGAACGCCGAGCCGAGGTTGATCTTGATCTGCTCGGCGGTCCGCTCGCCCAGCATCAGCGAGTACTCATTCTTGATGTAGCTGATGATCGACTCGCCCAGCTCGTCGCCCCCGATGCGGATGCTCTGGCTGGTGACGATGCCGCCGAGGGCGACCACGGCCACCTCGGTGGTGCCCCCGCCGATGTCGACCACCATGTTCCCGGTCGGCTCGTGGACGGGCAGGCCGACGCCGATCGCGGCCGCCATCGGCTCCTCGATGATGAAGGCGCTGCGGGCGCCGGCCCGGTAGGTGGACTCGACCACGGCCCGCCGCTCGACCCCGGTGATGCCCGACGGCACGCACACCACCACCCGGGGCTTGGCCATGAGCTGGCGGCGGTGCACCTTGTGGACGAAGTAGCGCAGCATCTTCTCGGTGGTGTCGAAGTCGGCGATGACCCCGTCCTTGAGGGGGCGGATGGCCACGATGTGGCCGGGGGTCCGGCCGATCATCGCCTTGGCCTCGGTGCCGACGGCCAGGATGGCGTTGTTCTTGGTGTTGATGGCCACGACCGACGGCTCGTTGAGCGCGACCCCGCGGCCGCGGACATAGACGAGGGTGTTGGCGGTCCCGAGGTCGACGGCCATGTCGCGGCCGAGGAAGCGGAAGGCGTTCCACAAGCCAGACCAGCCCCTTCCAGCGTTGCGTTGGGTCTCGGCGTGAGGCGGTGCTGCCCTAGAACTCGGGCATCCTACACCAGCCCCTCGAACGACCCAATCGCCGGAGGTCAGACCCGCGGAAAGAACAGCCCGAGCTCCCGTGCGGCCGATTCGCCCGAGTCGGAGCCGTGGACCAGGTTCTTCTCGATCTCCAGGCCGAAGTCGCCGCGGATCGAGCCCGGCGCGGCCGTGACCGGGTTGGTCGGGCCCATCAGGGTGCGGACGGCGCTGACCGCGTCCGGCCCCTCGACGCACATGGCCACCAAGGGCCCGGAGGTGATGAAGGAGACCAGGTCGCCGAAGAACGGCTTGCCCTCGTGCTCGCCGTAGTGCTGCTTGGCGGTCGCCTCGTCCAGGGTGCGCAGCTCCATCGCGACCAGCCGGAACCCCTTGCGCTCGAGCCGGCCGACCACCTCACCCACCAGGCCGCGGGCGACGGCGTCGGGCTTGCACAGGACCAGGGTGCGTTCGTCGGCCACGGGATCCTCCAAGGCTGGGAAAGGTCAGGAGATTCTACTCAGGCCGGACCGGGGCCGATGAGCAGGCCACGCGCCTCCCCCACCGTGTAGAGCGACCCGGTGACCACCACCGCCTCGGTCTCGTCGGCGCTGTCGATGGCCTGGCTGACGGCGGTGGCCACGTCGGGGGCGACCTCGGCGTGGAGCCCGAGGGCCTCGGCCTCCTTGCGCAGCCGCTCGGCCGGAGCGGCCCGGGGGCTGCGGTTGGTGGTCACGACCAGCCGGCCGGTCGCGGGGGCCAGCCCCTGGAGGATGCCCCGGATGTCCTTGTCGGCCAGGCAGGCCACCACCACCGTGCGCCGGTCGACCACGAACTCCTCCAGCAGCGCCGCCGCGAGGGCGCGGGCCCCGGCGGGGTTGTGGGCGCCGTCCAGCAGCACCAGCGGCTGGCGGGACACCACCTCGAGGCGGCCCGGCGAGGTCACGGCCGCGAACCCGGCCCGCACCGTGTCCGGGTCCAGGTCGCGCCGCGCCGAGGCCGGGGCGTCGGTGCCCGGGCCCCAGGCGCCCTGGTGGGCGCCGAGGAACGCCTCGACCGCGACCAGGGCCGCGGCGGCGTTGTCGGCCTGATGGCGGCCATGCAGCGGTACCAGCACGTCGGTGATGATCCCGCCCGGGGTGCGCAGGTCCAGCACCTGGCCGCCGACGGCCTGGCGGCGCCGCTCGACCCCGAAGTCGGGGCCCTCGATCAGCAGGCGGGCGTCGAGCCCGGCCGCCCGGCCGCCGATCACGTCGAGCACGTCGTCGTCCTGGGCCTGGCTGACGACGGTGGCGCCGCGCTTGATGATGCCGGCCTTCTCGGTGGCGACCGCGACCGGAGTGTCGCCGAGCTCGGGATGGTCGAGGCTGACCCGGTTGATGACGGCCACGTCCCCGTGGACCAGGTTGGTGGCGTCCCAGGTCCCGCCCATGCCGACCTCGACCACCTGGGCGTCGACCGGCAGCTCGGAGAACCAGACAAAGGCCAGCATGGTCAGGGCCTCGTAGAAGGTCACCGGCTGCTCGGAGACCTGGTCGACCTCGGCCAGGTACGGCTCCAGGTAGGCCCAGGTCTCGGCGAACTCGTCGGGAGAGATGGGCCGGGTGGCCAGCGCCACCCGCTCCCGGACGTCCTGGAGGTGGGGGCTGGTGTAGACGCCGGCCCCGACCCCGAAGGCGGCCAGCAGCGAGGCGACCATCCGGGCGGTCGTGGTCTTGCCGTTGGTGCCGGTCAGGTGCAGGGCGGGCGCCGTCCGCTCAGGGTGGTCCAGCAGCTCGGCCAGCCGGCTGATCCGGTCGAGGCTGGGCCCCATGCGGGTCGGCATCCGCGCGTACAAGGCATCGACGGCGTCCTGGAAGTCCATGACGCCGTCGATAGTAGTGGTCACCGGCACCAGCGGCACCAGCCGCCGCAGCCCTCGCCGTGGCAGTAGCGGCAGTAGCACCGGTGCGCCTCCTGCTGGAGCATCCAGAGCACGACGAACACCTCCCCGGTTTCGGGAAGAAATGCGAAACGAAAAAACCGCCTCCCTGGAGGGAGGCGGTCACCGCGAATTCTGGCGCCGGATCAGCGCCTCACGGTGCGTTCCCTCCGGGGAGCGCGAAGCTCGAGATGGCGGACGGGGCGACCCGGCCGCGCAGGTGAGCGCGGCGTCCGCGACCGCGGAGCCACAGCACGCGCTCGATGTTCGCCGTCACGTCGTTCACCGCCTCTCAGCCGTTACCTTCCAGACAGCAGTTTGCGTGCGGCCTGGCGCACCCGTCAAGGGCTATTCTCCGAAAGGAATTCGGCGAGCAGGTCGTGGGCGCCCGGGCGGATCCGGCTGTCGCCATCCAGCAGGCCCTCGAGCCGGCCGTCGGCCAGCAGCTGCTCGACGGCCCGCCCCGTGACCAGCTTGCCGTAGGGCCAGGGCCGCAGGTCGTCGGGGAACCGCTCGGCCAGGGCGCCCAGCACCGACTCCACGGTCTCCCTCCCGCCGTGGCCCTTGGCCTCGACCTCGACCTCGACCAGCCGCGCCTTCCCGGCCGGGAGGTGGTAGGCGACGTCGTCAACGGTCAGCTCGGCCACCGCCCCAGCGCCCGGGTCGGCCCGCTCGACCACATCCCGGGGGGTGCGGGTGGTCTCGCGGGTCTGGGTCGGGTGCAGGCCGAGGGCGGCCAGCTCGGCCAGCGGCTCCCCCGCCCCGGCCCCCTCGGGGGAGATGGGAAGCTCGACGCCGCGGCGCCGCAACTCGGCAAGGGCGACCTGGAGGGCCTCGGCCGACCAGGGAGCCTCCAGCTCCAGCCGCTCGGAGGACAGCCCGGACCGGACGGCGTCGGCCTTGAGGGTCAGCAGGGGCCGGCCGTCCTGCTCCCGGAGCCGGAAGGCGACCCGCGACCCGGCCAGGGCGCCGCCGTCGGTGTCGAGGTAGACGTCGCGAATCCGCAGGGCCGGCCGTGCTCGCAGCTCGAACCGGTCGACCGCGTTCAAGGCGGCCACCCGGTCCCCGGCCGCCTCCTGGTCGTCGGCGCGGACCAGCAGGACCCCTTCGACCTCGCGGGAACGCTCGCTCATGTGGTGGCCTCCTCGGCCGGGGCCAGCTCGACCCGCACGTCGAGCCCGCCGGCATCCGGACGCTCACGGTACCCGAACACCGCCACCCGACCGGCCGCGGCCAGGTCGGTCTCGGCCACCCGGACGGCGTCCAGCCACGACGGCGGGCCGCTGACCTCGGCCCGGGCCACCGGGGTGCGCAGGGGCAGCCTGGCCTGGCTCTTGGCCCGCCGGAGAGCGGCGATGACCACGCTGGCCGCCTCCAGCGGCCGCCGGTCGGCCGCGACGGCACCGGCGGCCGGTTCCGGCCAGGGGGCCAGATGGACCGAGCCGTCGCGCCACCACGACCACACCTCCTCGCAGGCGTACGGGAGGTAGGGGGCCAGCAGCCGCAGCTGCACGTCGAGGGCGGCGCGCAGGGCCACCCTGGCCGCTCTGCCGGCCGGCTCGCCCACCGGCCGGTAGGCCCGGTCCTTGACCAGCTCCAGGTAGTCGTCGCAGAACGACCAGAAGAACCGCTCCACCCGCTCAAGGGCGGCCGTCCAGTCGGAGGCCTCCAGGGCCTCGGTGGCCTCGGCCACGACCGCGTCCAGGCCGGCCAGCATGGCCAGGTCGAGCGGCTCGGCCGGCCCCCCGGCGTCCGGGCCGTCCTCGGGAAGGTTCAGGATGAACCGTCCCGAGTTGAGCAGCTTGACGGCCAGGCGGCGGCCGACCCGCATCTGGCCCTCGTCGACGGCGGTGTCGGTGCCGGGCCGCCCCCCGGCCGCCCAGTAGCGCAGGGCGTCGGCCCCGTAGCGCTCCAGCATGGCCGTCGGGGTGATGACGTTGCCTTTGGACTTGGACATCTTGCGCCGGTCGGGGTCGATCACCCAGCCGGAGATTGCCGCCCGGGTCCAGGGCAGCGTGCCGTGCTCGAAGTCGGACCGGACGACCGCGTAGAAGAGCCAGGTCCGGATGATCTCGTGGGCCTGGGGGCGCAGGTGCATGGGGAAGACCCTGGCGAACCGCTCCGGGTCCTCCTCCCAGCCCCCGGCGATCTGCGGGGTGAGCGAGGACGTGGCCCAGGTGTCGAACACGTCGGGGTCGGCGGTGAAGCCGCCCGGCCGGCCCCGGTCGGCTCCCTGGTAGCCGTCGGGCACGTCGGTGGACGGGTCGACGGGCAGGCGGGCCTCGTCGGGGACGATCGGCTGGTCGTGGTCGACCTCGCCTTCCTCGGACAGTGGGTACCAGAGCGGGACGGGGACGCCGAAGAACCGCTGGCGGCTGACCAGCCAGTCGCTGTGCAGGCCGGCCACCCAGTGCTCGTAGCGGGTGCGCATGTAGGGCGGCTGCCACTCCAGGGCCCGGCCCTGCTCCAGCAGCCGTTCGCGGTGGGCGAGCAGGCGGATGAACCACTGGCGGCTGGTCACGATCTCCAGCGGCCGGTCGCCGTTCTCGTAGAACTTGACCGGGTGGGTGACCGCCCGGGGCTCGCCGACCAGGTCGCCCGAGGCCCGGAGCAGACCGGCCACCCGGCGCCGGGCCTCGGCGGTGGTCTGGCCGGCCAGCTCGTCCCAGGCCGGGCCGCCGGGCACGCCGTCGGGCGGGTCGGTCTGGAGGCGGCCGTCGCGGGTGACGACGGAGCGCACCGGCAGCTGCAGCTCCCGCCACCAGAGCACGTCGGTGAGGTCGCCGAAGGTGCAGATCATGGCCAGCCCGGTCCCCTTGCCGGGATCGGCCAGCCGGTGGGCGACCACCGGGACGGGCACCCCGAACAGCGGCGTGGTCGCGGTCGTGCCCACCAGGTCGCGGTAGCGGTCGTCGCCCGGGTGGGCGACCAGGGCCACGCACGCCGCCAGCAGCTCCGGCCGGGTCGTCTCGACCACCGGATCGGCTCCCGGGCCGCGTCCCTCGACCCGGAACCGGACCCGCACGGCGACGCCCGGGACCTCGCGGTCCTCGACCTCGGCCTGGGCCACGGCCGTGCGGTAGGTCACGTCCCACAGGGTCGGGGCCTCGGCCTGGTAGGCCTCGCCTCCGGCCAGCAGGTGCAGGAACCCCCGCTGGGAGGCCCGCCGGGCCCGCTCGCCGATGGTGGTGTAGACCAAAGACCAGTCGACCGACAGCCCCAGCTGGCGCCAGAGGGTCTCGAACACCTGCTCGTCGGCGTCGGTCAGGCGCCGGCACAGCTCGACGAAGTTGGGCCGCGAGATGGGCACCTTGCGGTTGGGGGGGCTGGCCGGCGGCTCGAAGCCAGGGTCATAGGGCAGCGAGGGGTCGCAGCGGACCCCGTAGAAGTTCTCGACCCGTCGCTCGGTCGGCAGCCCGTTGTCGTCGAAGCCGACCGGGTAGAACACCGCCCGTCCGCGCATCCGCTGGAACCGGGCCAGGATGTCGGGATGGCAGTAGGAGAAGACATGGCCGAGGTGCATTGACCCGCTGACCGTCAGGGGCGGGAAATCGATCGCGTAGACGTCCTCCCGGGGCCGCCGCTGGTCGAACCGGTAGGTGCCGTCGGCCTCCCAGCGTTCTCCCCACCTGGCCTCGAGCCCGTCGAGGGAGGGCCGCTCCGGGACCCCGCCCACCGGGGCACCCCCTTGGGGTTCCCCGGACCCCTCCCGGCCCATACGTCGCCCTCCCTGGTGTCGCCGGTGCCGCTCATCGGCCGGCCCCTGACAGCTCGACCCGCTGGGCCCGGACCTTGGCCAGGGCCTGGTCGACCTCGGCCAGACGCTCGCGGGCCTTGGCGACCACGTTGGGCGGGGCCTTCTCCACGAAGGCGGGGTTGGCCAGCTTGGCCTCGGCCCTGGTCCGCTCGACGTCCAGGGCGGCCAGCTCGCGGTCCAGGCGGGCCCGCTCCTCGTCCAGGTCGAGCAGCCCCTCCAGCGGCAGGTACAGCTCGGCCCGCCCGGCCAGCAGCTTGGCGGTCGGGACGGCGGGCGCCGCCGGCTCGACCTCCACGGCCTCCAGGCGGGCCAGGCGGCGGAGGCTGTCGGCCTCGGCCCGGAACAGGGTGGCCTGGTCCTCGTCGGCGGCGACCACGACCAGCCGGGGCCGGCTGGCCGTCGGGACCCGGTGCTCGGCCCGGAACCGGCGCAGGGCCACGATCGCCTCCTGGAGGTCGGCCATGCCGGCCTCGGCCTGGGGGTCGACGTCGCCAGGCCGCCCGGCCGGCCACGGCCCCAGGGTGATGGTCTCGACCCCGGTCAGGGCCCGGGCCAGCTCCTCGGTGACGAACGGCATCACCGGGTGGAGTAGCCGCAGGGTCACCTCGAGGGCATAGGCCAGGGTGGCCCCGGCCCGCTCGGCGTCCTCGCCGCCCGCGGCCAGCCGCGGCTTGGCCAGCTCGACCGCCCAGTCGGCCAGCTCGCTCCAGGCGAAACCGTGCAGCAGCCGCGCCGCCTCGGCCGGGTCGAACCCGTCGTAGGCGGCCGTCACCGCCTCCCGGGTCTCCTCGAGCCGGGACAGCAGCCAGCGGTCGGCGAGCGCGGCGGGGGCCGCCGGAGCGCCGCCAGTCGCCGCGGTGGACGAGATCACGAAGCGGCCCAGGTTCCAGAGCTTGTTGGCGAAGTTCCGCGCGCCTTCCACCCACTCCTCGGCCATGGGCACGTCGCCGCCCGGGTTGGCCCCGCGGATGAGGGCGAACCGGAGGGCGTCGGTGCCGTAGCGGTCCATCAGCTCGATCGGGTCGATGACGTTCCCGAACGACTTGGACATCTTCTTGCCCTGGGCGTCGCGGACCATCCCGTGGATGGCGACCACCTCGAACGGGGTCGGCGGCTGGAAGTGGCAGCCGAACATCAGCATCCGGGCCACCCAGAAGAAGATGATGTCGTACCCGGTGACCAGCACCGACGTCGGGTAGAAGGCCTGCAGGTCGTCGGTCTGGCCGGGCCAGCCGAGGGTCGAGAACGGCCACAGCCCGCTCGAGAACCAGGTGTCGAGCACGTCCTCGTCCTGGACCAGCTCGCCGGCCCCACACTCGGCGCAGGCGGCGGGGTCCTGGCGGGCCACGGTGACGTGCCCGTCCGGGCAGTACCAGGCGGGGATGCGGTGGCCCCACCAGAGCTGGCGGGAGACGCACCAGTCGCGGATCTGCTCCATCCACCCGAAGAAGGTCTTCTCGTAGCGGACCGGCTCGAACCGGGTCTGTCCGGAGTGGACCGTGTCCATGGCCTTGTCGGCCAGCGGCCTGGTGGCCACGAACCACTGGAGCGACAGCCGCGGCTCGACCTCGGTCCGGCAGCGGTAGCAGTGCCCGACCGAGTGGGGCGCCTCGGTGACCCGCTCCAGCAGGCCCAGCTCGGCCAGGGCGGCCTTGACCTCCCGGCGGGCGGCGTAACGGTCCAGGCCCTCGAACCGGCCCCCCTCGGCGTTGACCACCGCCTCCTCGCTGAGGATGTCGACGGCCGGCAGGTCGTGGCGCTGGGCGATCTCCCAGTCGTTGGGGTCGTGGGCCGGGGTGACCTTGACCGCCCCGGTGCCGAACTCGCGGTCAACGGCCGCGTCGGCCACGATCGGGATCAGCCGGTCGACCAGTGGCAGGCGCACGGTCTTGCCGACCAGGTCGCGGTAGCGGGGGTCGTCGGGGTGGACGGCCACGGCGGTGTCGCCCAGCATCGTCTCGGCCCGCGAGGTCGCGACCCTGATGAAGCCCGACCCGTCGGCCAGCGGGTAGCGCAGGAGGGCGAGCTCGCCCGGGACCTCCTCGTGCTCGACCTCGATGTCGGACAGGGCGGTCAGGCAGCGGGGACACCAGTTGATGATCCGCCGGCCCCGGTAGAGCAGCCCCTGCTCGTACAGGGAGACGAACACCTCGCGGACGGCCCTGGACAGGCCCTCGTCCATGGTGAAGCGCTCCCGCGACCAGTCGACCGAGTCGCCGAGGCGCTGCATCTGGCCGAGGATGCGGCCGCCCGACTCGGCCTTCCAGGCCCAGACCCGCTCCACGAACGCCTCGCGGCCCAGGTCGAAGCGGGTCTTGCCCTCCTTGGCGAGCTCCCGCTCGACCACGTTCTGGGTGGCGATGCCGGCGTGGTCCATGCCGGGCAGCCACAGCACCTCGAACCCCCGCATGCGGTGCAACCGGGCGAG
>JASLIH010000408.1 GCA_030152105.1 Actinomycetes bacterium | reverse complement strand
CGCACCTACTTCTACACCATCACCAGCATGGGCCGGAGCCGCGTCGACCTGTCGATCGGGACGTTCTGCCACGAGTCCGGCCACCAGCTGTGCCGCTTCCCGGACCTGTACGACTACGGCCAGCGCGACGGCGACCTCGAGAAGAGCTCCGGGCTCGGCCGCTACTGCGTGATGTCGTCGGGCAACCACCTCGGTGACGGCCGCGCCCCGGCCGCGCTCTGCGCCTACCTCCGCGACCTGGCCGGCTGGCCGGACCAGGTGGTGACGCTCGGGCCGGGCACCTTCGAGGCCGCCCACGGCGACTACGCGCGCGTGCTGAGGTTCGGGACCGGCGCGCCCAACGAGTACTTCATGGTCGAGAACCGCAGCCACCTCGGCGCCGACACCCAGCTTCCGAGCAGCGGGCTGGCCATCTACCACTGCGACAAGCTGGGCTCCAACGAGCTGCAGGAGGGCACGGCGGCCAAGCACTACCAGTGCGCGCTGCTCCAGGCGGACGGCCACCTCGACCTCGAGCAGGGTGCCAACGTCGGCGACGCCAACGACCTGTTCCCGGCCAGGGCCGGGGTCGTGGTGTCCGACTCCACCACCCCCTCCTCGCGCCGCTGGGACCGCTCCGGCTCGGGCCTGGTCATCAGCGACATCGGCGCGCCCGGCCAGGTGATCCAGTTCCGGGTGGGCGGGCCGGCCGTGCCGCCGGCGCCGCCGGCGACCGGCGTCACCAGCGCCGAGACCCAGGCCGTGCTGCTGATCCCCGACGATGTCGCCGCCGGGGTCGAGAGCCACCTCGAGCTCACCGGCGGCGGCACGATCGCCGGCATCCGGGTCCACGCCGACGTGATCCACAGCTTCATCGGCGACCTGAGCATCGCCCTGGTCTCCCCCGCCGGCACCCGCGTCGTGCTGCGCGACCGGGCGGGGGCCGACGCCGACGACCTGCACGAGACATGGACACCCGCGACAACACCGGCGCTGAGCGACCTCGTGGGCGAGCCGTTCGCCGGCCGCTGGACCCTCCACCTGACCGACCACGCCGGCCAGGACACCGGCCGCCTCGACCGCTGGCGGCTGGAGGTCGACCCCGCCGCGGCGGCGGCCGTGATCGAGGTCGCCGCCACCGTGCCGGCCGGCGGCCTGGCCATCCCCGACGCCGACGCGACCGGCATCACCAGCACCCTCACGGTCACACAAGCCGCCGTCCTGGCCCAGGCGCAGGTGACGGTCGACATCCGCCACCCCTTCGTCGGCGACCTGGTCGTCCAGCTCGCCGCCCCCTCCGGCGCCATGGCCACCCTCCACAACCGCACCGGCGCGGGCGCCGACGACCTCCGCCAGTCCTACGACCCGACGAACGCCCCGACCCTGTCGTCGTTCGCCGGCCTGCCCACCGACGGCGTCTGGACCCTCCACGTCCGCGATGTCGCCGCCATCGACACCGGCCGCCTGCAAGCCTGGTCGCTGCGCCTCTCCATCTGAGCAGCCGGGCCCCACGCAGAGCGACCTCCTCGACTGCCTCGCTGGAAGTACGTCAACGAGCGCAGCGACCTGCCGCGTCTGCGGGGCCGGCGGCGTGGTGCGCGGCACGGGTGCCGGAGCTGGTGAAATACCGCCGCTGCGGGAGGCCGTGGGCTTGGCGGCCACCTACCCTCGTGTGCAGGGCACCGGTCGAGGGGGGGCAAGGCTCGTGGTTCGTCGCATGCTTGCGGTTGGCCTGGTGATGGCCTGGATGGTCGCGGTCGTTCCCGCCGCCCGGGCGTCGGTGGGCGTCCGGCCGCGGTCCAGTGTGACCTTCGACGGCCACGTCCAGGTCGCCGCGACCAGTGGCACCACCGTGTATGTCGGCGGGGAGTTCACCCACGCCACCGACCTGGGCGGCAACGTCGTCACCCGCGGCCGGCTGGCCGCGCTGGACGCACGGACCGGCGCCCTGCTGAGCTGGAACCCGCGGGCCAACAAGGCCGTCTACGCCATCGCCGTGGACGCCGCCCACGGCACCGTCTATGTCGGCGGCGACTTCTCCACCGTCGGTTCCGCGACCCGCCACCGTCTGGCCGCGGTCGACGCCGTCAGCGGCGCCGTGACGGCCTGGAGCCACCAGGCCGACGGCCGGGTGCGGACCATGGACGTCTCGGCCAGCCGGCTGTACGCCGGCGGCCAGTTCACCGGCGTCGACGGGGCGTCAAGGGACCGGCTGGCCGCGTTCTCCCTGGCCGACGGCCGCCTCCGACCGCGTGTACACGGTCAAGGTGTCGCCGTCGGGCGACCGGGTCTATGTGGGCGGCCGCTTCGAGACCCTGAACGGCACCACTCAGCACGGCTTCGCCGGCGCGGTCGACCCGGTCGGCGGCGCGATCGTCAACGGCTTCGCCGGCCGGGTCCGCTACCAGGTCACGGCGCTGACCGTGACCGGCGACAGCGTGTACGCGGCCGGGGACGGGTCCGGCGGGCACCTGGTCGCCTGGCGACCCGACGGCAGCCTCAAGTTCCCCACCGTGCAGACCGACGGCGGCGCCCAGGCCGTGGCCGTCCTGGACGGCGAGGTCTACGTCGGCGGCCACCAGGACAACGTCTGCCTCACCGGCAACGGCACCCAGGGAACCGGGGGCGGCTTCAGCTGCAACGGCGCCCGGGCCACCCGGCACAAGCTGTTCAGCGTGAACGCCACCACCGGCGCGGTGACCGGCTGGGACCCCAACGCCAACAGCCCGCTCGGCATCTTC
>JASLIH010000335.1 GCA_030152105.1 Actinomycetes bacterium | reverse complement strand
GTGGCCGAGCGGCTCGAGGACGGGGTGGTGGTCCGCTACGAGGCCAGCGAGCCCATCTCGGCCGCGCTCCAGTGGGGGTTCGGCGGGCCGAGCGGCCACCAGCTCCAGTTCCCCGGACCCGCCGCCCAGGGCAGCATCAAGCTGGCCCTGGCCCGGACGACCCGCCCGGTCTCGATGCGGGTGACCGGCCAGTCGGCCGACGGCCGGACCGGGAGCAGCGACATCCTGTCCGCCCGGCGGCTGCTCCGGCGGGTCGTGCTCGAGGTCCAGGAGCTGACCCTCGACATCCCCAACGGGACCGGCGGGATCGCCACCGGCTTCCGCGGCACCACCTTCACCCCGCTCGGCCCCGGGCTCGCCGGGCCGCGGGCCGTCTCCGAGCCCTTCGCCTTCCCCTCGACCGTGCTCGGCGCCGGCGAGCGCTCGGGACCGCTGGCCCTGCGGTTCTTCCACCAGGTCCGGCAAGACCCGACCCGGACCCGGGTGGTCAACCTGACCGTCCCGTTCCCACGCTCGGGCCAGTCGACCATGAACCGGAACGTCTCCGCCATCGGCCTCACCGCCCATCTCGGGCTCCGGGTCACGGTGACCGTCTCGTGAGCGGGGGAGGGCCCGAGGAGCGGCGCTACGCGCTGGAGCTCGACCCGGGCGAGGTCGAGCGCTACCGGATGATGGCCGAGCAGGCCCGGGCGGCCGAGGCCGACCTGTGGGACCTGGCCGGGATCGGGCCCGGCGCCTCGGTGGCCGACGTCGGCTGCGGTCCGGGGGCCATGCTGCCGGCCCTTTCGGACGCCGTCGGCCCCGAGGGCAGGGTCAGGGCCGTCGACGCCGACCCCGACGCCGTGGCCGCGGCCCGGGCCCTGGTGGCCGCGGCCGGCCTCGGCAACGTCTCGGTCGCCGAGGGCCGGGCCGACCACACCGGCCTGGAGCCCGGGTCGCTGGACGCGGCCATGCTGCGCCACGTGCTCGCCCACAACGGCGGCGCCGAGGACGCGATCGTCGCCCATCTGGCCACCCTGGTCCGCCCGGGCGGCTGTCTGTACCTGGTCGACGTCGACGGGACAGCCATCCGGACCCTGCCCGAGCAGGCCGACCTGACCGACCTCCAGGAGCGTTACGGCGCCTTCCGGGCCGCCCGCGGCGACGACAACCGGGCCGGCCTGCGGCTGGCCGACCGCCTGGCCAGGGCCGGCCTGGAGGTGCTCGAGTTCCGTGGCCGCTACTTCATCGGCCAGCCGCCGGCGTCGGTCCGCCCGCCGTCGTGGGCGGCCCGGGAGGCGATGGTCGCCGCCGGCGTGGCCTCCGAGGTCGACGTCCGCCGCTGGGACCGGGCGTTCCAGGAGGTCCAGGCGGCACCGGTCGCCCCGACCATCTTCGCCCCCCTGTTCACCGCCGTCGGCCGCCGGCCGGCCTGACAGCCCTGTGGACCGGGCCGCCGGCGGTTCGGGATCGGCGCCTACAATCGGGGGAACAGCCAGGCCACCCAGGAGGCCACCGTGCCCGACAACGATGCCGTGACCGGGGCCGACGCGCCCGATGCCCTCCGGGCGCTGCGCCAGCGCTGGCGGGAGCAGTACGCGGCCGGACAGGAGCGCGAGGCCGACTTCACCACCCTGTCCGGTGAGGAGGTCGCCCCCCTCTACGACCCGCTCGACCATCCCGACCGGGACGTGGCGGCCACGATCGGCGTCCCTGGCCAGTACCCGTTCACTCGTGGTGTCTACCCGTCGATGTACCGGGGCCGGCCCTGGACGATCCGGCAGTTCTCCGGGTTCGGCAACGCGCGCGAGACCAACGAGCGCTACAAGTACCTGATCGGCCAGGGCGGCGGCGGCCTCTCGGTCGCCTTCGACATGCCGACCCTGATGGGCCGCGACTCCGACGACCCGCGCTCCCTCGGCGAGGTCGGCCACTGCGGGGTGGCGGTCGACTCGGTGGCCGACATGGAGGTCCTGTTCGACGGCCTGCCGCTGGACGAGCTGACCACCTCGATGACCATCTCCGGCCCGGCGCCGATGCTGTTCGCCATGTACCTGGTCGCGGCCGAGCGCCAGGGCGCCACCATCGCCGAGCTCGACGGCACCCTCCAGACCGACATCTTCAAGGAGTACATCGCCCAGAAGGAGTGGCTGTTCCCGCCCGAGCCGCACCTGCGCCTGATCGGCGACCTGCTCGAGTTCTGCGCGGCCGAGGTGCCCAGGTACCACCCGGTGTCGGTCTCCGGCTACCACATCCGCGAGGCCGGGGCGACCGCCGCCCAGGAGCTGGCCTTCACCCTGGCCGACGGGTTCGCCTACGTCGAGCTGGGCCAGCGCCGCGGCCTCGACGTGGACGTGCTCGGGCCCCAGCTGTCGTTCTTCTTCGACGCCCACGTCGACTTCTTCGAGGAGATCGGCAAGTTCCGGGCGGCCAGGCGCATCTGGGCCCGCTGGATGCGCGAGCGCTACGGCGCCACCAGCGACAAGGCGATGCGGATGCGGTTCCACACCCAGACCGCCGGGGTCTCGCTCACCGCCCAGCAGCCCGACAACAACGTCGTCCGGACAGCCATCGAGGCCCTGTCGGCGGTGCTCGGCGGCACCCAGTCGCTGCACACCAACGCCCTCGACGAGGTGTTCGCCCTCCCCACCGAGCGGGCGGCGGCGATCGCGCTCCGGACCCAGCAGGTCATCGCCTCCGAGACCGGGGTGGCGAACGTCATCGACCCCCTCGGCGGCTCCTGGTACGTCGAGCACATGACCGACCTGATGGAGCAGCGGGCCGAGGAGATCTTCGCCAAGATCGACCGGTTCGGCGACGGCCGGATGCTGGAGGGCGTGCTCGCCGGGATCGAGCAGGGCTGGTTCCAGCAGCAGATGGCCGACGCCGCCTTCCGCTACCAGCAGCAGCTCGAGAAGGGCGAGAAGATCATCGTCGGCGTCAACAAGTACGTCACTGAGGACGAGACGCCACTGGAGATCCTGCGCATCTCGGCCGAGGTCGAGCGCGAGCAGCGGGCCGAGCTGGCCCGGCGCCGCGCCGCCCGCGACCAGGACGCGGTCGCCGCCGCCCTTGACGCCCTGACGGCGGCGGCCGCCACCGACGACAACCTCATCCCCCGGTTGGTCGACGCCGCCCGGGTCGAGGCCACCGTCGGTGAGATGGCCGCCGCCCTCAAGGAGATCTGGGGCGAGTACACCGAGCCGCCCATGTTCTGAGAGGGGCCCGGAGGACCTGACCGGTGCTAGGTCAGGACGACGCTGTTGACCCCGCCGGCGCCGTTGTCGACGTACTCGTGCGCGGCCTCGTCGTCCAGCCACTGGCCGTTCTCGTCCAGGTACTTGAAGGCGAAGCGCTGCGACACCGGGAGGGTGACGCTGACGCTCTTGGTGCCGTTGCTGCGCGGCTTGAGCGGGTGGACGAACGGGTCCCAGTCGTTGAAGTCGCCGACCACCGACACCTTGCCGGCCGCCGACTCCTTGGGGAGGACGAAGTTGACCTTGACCTTCTTGTTGCCCTTCACAGGGGTCTGCTTGATCACGAGCCGAGCTCCTTGCTCTCCGTTACCTGACATAGCTCGACCGAGCCGCAACGATGCGCCCAAACGGGCACTCGGGCAGACCCGGTCGTCGCCCACTGTAGTCCATGTCGTGTCGACGGGGGGTGGTCTTGAGTGGCGATCCTGGTGACGGGCGCGGCCGGCCTGGTCGGGCGGGCCGCGGTGGCGGCGCTCCTGCGTCAGGGTGTCGAGCACGTCCGGGCCGTTGTCCGCGACCCCGCCCAGGTCGGGGACCTGCGGCGCCTCGGGGCCAAGGTGGCGCTGCTGGACGCCACCGACCCCGACGGCCTGGCCGCGGCCATGGACGGCGTGTTCACCGCCTGCTCGCTGACCGGCAGCCTGTGGTCCCGGCCGCCAGAGGGCCCGCCCGCCGCCGTGGTCGACCCGGCCCAGGTGTTCCTGGCCGCCGCCAAGGCCGCCGGGGTCCGCCGGGTGGTCGTCTGCTCCCCGGCCGCCGTCGGCACCCCCGCCGCCGCCAACGCCCACCTGGCCGCCAAGGCCGAGGTCGAGCACATGGTCGCCGCCTCCGGCCTCGAGTACGCCATCCTGCGCTGCGCCCACGTGCTCGGCCCCGGCGCCCGCCTGCTCGGCCTGCTCACCGCCGGAGCAGCCGGACCAGGGCACCCCTCCGGCGCCCCGGGCCGGGAGCCGGTCCTCGTGCCAGGCGACGGCCACCAGCGGGTCGCCCCCGTCTGGGTCGGCGACGTGGCCGACGCCATCGCCACCGCCGACAACGCCGCCGAGCTGGGCGGCACCACCTGGTCGCTGGCCGGCCCGACCCAGCTCACCTTCGACGAGCTGGTCGACGCCGCCCACGGCGACCGGGTCGCCAAGCGCCACCTCGGCGCCGGCGGGCCGGGGGGGCCGGCGCCAGGGTTGTGGGCCGGGTTGAGCGAGGTCCAGATCGGGGTGCTGGCCGCCGACTCCCTGGGCGACCCGGCCCTGCCGGCTCCGCCCGGGCTGGTCCCGGCCTCGCTGGCCGAGACGCTGGCCCGGAGTGCCGGGCGGGAGCGGGCCGGGTTGCCGGGCCGCCTTGACGGGTAGTCGGGCCGCTGGCGTGGTCTCGTCGTGCTGGAGGTGTCGATGAGCCCCGACCCCGCCGCCGGGACCGAGGTGGCCGGCTACCGGATCGTGGAGCAGGTCGGGAGCGGCGGCATGGGCGTGGTCTACCGGGCCGAGGAGACCGGGCTCGGCGGCCGGCCGGTCGCGCTCAAGCTGCTGCCGCCGGCCCTGGCCGGCGACCCCGACTTCCGGGCCCGGTTCCTGCGCGAGATGCGGGTCGCGGCCGCGATCGACCACCCGAACATCGTCCCCATCTACCGCGCCGGTGACGACCGCGGCCTGCTGTACCTGGCCATGCGCTACGTCCACGCCTCCGACCTGCGGCGCGTCCTCGAGACCGAGGGCCGGCTCGACCCCGGCCGCACCCTGGCCATCCTCGACCAGGTGGCCAGGGCGCTGGACGCCGCCCACGCCCGCGGCCTGGTCCACCGCGACGTCAAGCCAGGCAACATCCTCCTCGCCCCGCCGGTCATCGACGGCGACCCCGAGCACGTCTACCTGGTCGACTTCGGCCTGGCCAGGTCGGACAGCGACGACCGCTCGATCGGCGGCCCCGGGTCGTTCCTCGGCACCCCCAGGTACGCGGCCCCCGAACAGGCCGCCGGCCGCCCCGTCGACGGCCGCGCCGACGGCTACGCCCTGGGCTGCGTCCTCTACGAGTGCCTGACCGGCCAGCCCCCGTTCCCCGACGGGTCGGGCGAAGCCGTCCTCCTCGCCCACCTGGCATCCCCCCCACCCCAGGTCACCACCCTCCGTCCGGACCTGCCCCCCGCAATCAACCAGGTCATCACCCGAGCCATGGCGAAAGCCCCAGCCGACCGGTTCCCCACCTGCCGCGCCCTCATCACCGCGGCTGGCCACGCCCTCACCCAGCCCTCCTCGAGTGGGGTCCCGGGCGCGCCGCGACCCCACTCACCGTTGCGGGGCGCGCCAGAACCCCACCGTCCGGTGCCTGGCCCCCCGGAGGGGGACGCTAGCCCAGGAGCGGGAAGCGGTGGGGCGGTTGTCCACAGCCCTCTCGGGGCGGCCGGCCCGACCCGCTGGCCCGCGCCGGTGGCCGTGCTCGAGGGGTATCTGCCATTGCGGCGGGCGGCGAGGCGGGCAAGGGCGGCGCTGTGGCTCTCGATCGTGCTCGCCCTGGCCAGTGCCGCCGCCAACCTGGGCGACACCCGGATCGCCCGGCAGCTGGCGGGCGACGGCGCGTCCTCCGGCGACCTCTACCTGTGGGTCGGCCTCGTCCAGGCGGCATGGTTCCTGGTCACGGCCGGGCTCTGGCTGGGCTGGTTCCGGCGCGCCTACCTGAACCTGCCGGCCCTCGGGGCCCGGCGGCTGCGCTATCGCCCCTGGTGGGCCGTTTGGGCCTGGCTGCTCCCGGTGTTCAGCCTGTTTCGGCCCAAGCAGCTGCTGAACGACATCTGGCGGGCCAGCGACCCCGACCTGCCCCCCGACCAGGCCGACGCCTGGCGCAAGCGCCCGGTCGCCGAGCTGCTCGGCTGGTGGTGGCTGGCCTTCCTGGCCTCGGTCCTGGTGCGCAGCATCACCACCGAGGCCGTCCATTCCGCCGCCGACCTCATGCTCCTCGGCCTGCTCCCCGAACGGCTCGACCGCTTCCAGGCCTCGGCCGGCATGCAGATCGCGGCCGACCTGCTCACCGTGGTCTGCGGCCTTCTCGCCCTGCGGGTCGTCGGCCGCGCCACCACCCGCCAGCACGACCGCGCCACCCGCCTGGCCGCCTCCGGCGCCCTCACGAGGGGGCGCTGACGACGAAGTTCAGCAGCTGGTCGGGGACCACGACGACCTTGTCGACCGACCGCCCCGCCAGGTGCTCCTGGATGCGCCGGTCGGCGCGCGCGGCCGCCTCGACCTCGGCCCGGCCGAGCCCTCTGGCCACCTGCACCGTCGCCCGCAGCTTGCCGTTGACCTGGATCGGGATGGTCACGACGTCGCCGAGCACGTCCTCCGGGCCGGCATCGGGGAACGCCTCCCAGGCCAGCGAGGAGGCGTGGCCCATGCGCTGCCACAGCTCCTCGGCGATGTGTGGCGCCAGCGGCGCCAGCATCAGGACCTGCGCCTCGGCGACCTCCCGCGGGACACCGTCGGGGAAGGTCGCGGTGAGGTGGTTGCACAGCTCGGTGATCCGGGCGATGGCGCTGTTGAACCGCAGCCCCTCGATGCCGGCCCGGACCGCCACGACGGTCCGGTGCAGCAGGCGGCGCGTCTCCTCGGGTGCCGGCCCCTCCACCACGCGGTGGGTGCCGGTGCGCTCGTCGACGACGGTGCGCCAGACCCGCTGCAGCAGGCGGTACGACCCGACGATGGCCCTGGTGTCCCAGGGCCGGGCCTGGTCGAGCGGCGCGGTGAACAGCTCGTAGACCCGCAGGGTGTCGGCACCGTAGGCGTCGTAGATCTCGTCCGGGCTGACCGAGTTCTTCAGGCTCTTGCCCATCTTGCCGTACTCCCGGTTGACCCGGGTGCCGTGCCAGAACCAGCCGTCGCCCCGGCTCTCGACCTCGGCCGCGGGCACATGGACGCCACGGTCGTCGGTGTAGGCGTCCGCCTCCACGTACCCCTGGTTGAACAGGCGACGGAACGGCTCGTCCGCGCTGACATGGCCGAGGTCGTGGAGCACCTTCTGCCAGAAGCGGGCATAGAGCAGGTGCAGGACCGCCTGCTCGACCCCGCCGACGTACAGGTCGACGCCACCGGGGTCGCCGGGCGCCCGCGGCCCCATCCAGTAGCGCTCGTTCTCCGGGTCGGCGAACCGCTGGTCGTTGTCCGGATCGGTGTAGCGGATCTCGTACCAGCACGACCCCGCCCACTGGGGCATGATGTTCAGCTCACGGCGGTAGGTCCTCTCGCCGTCGCCGAGGTCCAGCGTCACCTCGGTCCAGTCCCCGGCACGCGACAGGGGTGGCACCGGGACGCTGTCGCGGTCGCCGGGATCGTGCGCCGCCGGCCTGAAGTCGGCCACCTCCGGCAGCTCGACCGGCAGCATCGACTCCGGGAGCGCGACCGGCAGACCGTGCTCGTCGTACACGATCGGGAACGGCTCGCCCCAGTACCG
Source organism: Actinomycetes bacterium (assembly GCA_030152105.1). Next base: position 928 of record JASLIH010000335.1, on the reverse strand, counting down.
CTGCCGCGAGAACAGCCAGTCGTGCAGTCGGTAGGTGGTCTCGGCCCGGCCCGCGCCGTGCTCCTCGAGCCAGGCGACGACCCGCTCCCTCGCCTCGGCGCGGCCCAGCCCGTTCAGGAAGCCGGAGTTGATCGCCGGGCCGTCACCGAGGTACGGCCCGCCTTCCCAGCCCTCGGGCGGCTGGACGGTCCGGACGATGGGCAGCCCGTTGCGTTCCGCGAACCGCCAGTCGCGCTCGTCCTGGCCGGGCACGCCCATGACCGCGCCCGTCCCATAGCCCGAGAGCACGTAGTCGGCGACGAAGACCGGCATCGACGCGCCGCTGAGCGGGTTGGTGGCGAACGAGCCGGTGAACACCCCCGTCTTGGCCTTCGTATCGGCCAGCCTGTCCATCTCCGAGCGCTGGGAAGCCGCCCGCTCGTACGCCGCGACCGCGGCCGGCGGCGATGCGGCGCCGGCGGTCCAGCGCGCCGGCGTGCCCTCGGGCCACGAGGGCGCCGTCAGGGCGCCGGCCATCGGATGCTCGGGCGCGAGCACCAGGTAGGTCGCCCCGAAGACCGTCTCTGGCCGCGTCGTGAAGACCTCGACCTCGCCGCCGGGCGACGCGAACCGCAGCAGCGCCCCGTCGGAGCGGCCGATCCAGTTGCGCTGGATCTCCTTGACCCCGCTCGGCCAGTCGAGCCGGTCAAGGTCGTCCAGCAACCGGTCGGCGTAGGAGGTGATCCGCAGAATCCACTGCCGCAGGGGGCGGCGGAACACCGGGAAGTTCCCGCGCTCGCTGCGGCCCTCGGCGGTGACCTCCTCGTTGGCCAGCACGGTCCCCAGGCCGGGGCACCAGTTCACCGGCGCCTCCCGCAGGTAGGCCAGGCGATGGTTGTCGACCACCTGCCGGCGTTGGAGGTCGGTCAGCTCCTCCCAGCTCCGGCCG
>JASLIH010000314.1 GCA_030152105.1 Actinomycetes bacterium | reverse complement strand
GGCGCCGGCCAGGCGATCGCCCGCGTGACCAAGCGGTGGGCCGGGCTGCGCGAGCTGTTCACCGACGCCGACACCTACGTGGTCGAGGTCAGCCCATCGGCCGTCGACCCCCTGCGCAGCCTGGCCGTGGCAACCTGCCTGGTCATCGACGTGGTGATGAAGCAGAAGGACTACGCCGACTAGCGGGGCCGGCCCCCAAGAGCGCCTGTGCCATGGTCAGCGTGGTGGCGAACTGAGGCCCTCGCGGACCGTCCTGGCCGCGGCGACCATGTTGCGCAGGGAGGCCAGGACCTCAGGGTAGTCGCGGGTCTTGAGGCCACAGTCGGGGTTGACCCACAGCCGGGCCGGGCCGACCGCCTCGAGGGCCTCGGTGAGCAGCGTGGCCATCTCGTCGGGCGGCGGCACCCGGGGCGAGTGGATGTCGTAGACCCCGAGGCCGATCTCGCGGCCGTAGCCGGCCTGCTCCAGGTCGCGGACCAGCTCCATGCGCGAGCGGGCGGCCTCGATCGAGGTCACGTCGGCGTCCAGCCCGTCGATGGCGGGCAGGATCTCGCCGAACTCCGAGTAGCACATGTGGGTGTGGACCTGGGTCTCGTCGCGGACCCCGGCGGTGGCCAGCCGGAACGCCTCCACCGCCCAGGTCAGGTAGGCCTGGCGGCGGTCGCCGCGGAGCGGCAGGGCCTCGCGCAGGGCCGGCTCGTCGACCTGGATGACCCCGATCCCGGCCGCCTCCAGGTCGGCCAGCTCGTCGCGGATGGCCAGGGCGAGCTGGCGCGCGGTCGCCGCCAGCGGCTGGTCGTCGCGCACGAACGACCACTTCAGCATGGTCACGGGCCCCGTCAGCATGCCCTTGACGGGCCGCTCGGTGAGCGACTGGGCGTAGGTGAGCCACTCCACGGTCATCGCGGCCGGCCGGGACACGTCGCCGAAGATGATCGGCGGGCGCACATAACGGGTGCCGTAGGACTGGACCCAGCCCAGCTCGGTCACGGCCACCCCGGCCAGCTGCTCACCGAAGTACTGGACCATGTCGTTGCGCTCCGGCTCCCCGTGGACGAGCACGTCCAGCTCCAGCTCGTCCTGGAGCCGGATGACCTCGGCGATCTCGGCCCGCATGCGCTCGGTGTAGCCGGCCTCGTCCAGCTCGCCCCGGCGGCGGGCCGCCCGGGCCTTGCGGACCTCGCCGGTCTGGGGGAACGAGCCGATGGTGGTCGTCGGCAGCGCTGGCAGGCCGAGCCGGCCCCGCTGGGCCTTCTCGCGGACGTCATAGGGGCTGGCCCGGTGCAGGTCGGGCTCGCCGACCGCGTCCAGCCGCCGGCGCACGGCCGGGTCGCGGGTCCGGGCCGACTGGCGGCGGGCGGCCAGCGTCCGGCGGTTCGCCGCCAGCTCGTCGGCGATGGCGTCGGTGCCTTCGGCAAGCCCGCGGGCCAGGGTGACCACCTCGGCGACCTTCTGGCGGGCGAAGGCCAGCCACGGCCGGACCTCCGGGTCGAGGGCCTGCTCGGCGTCCAGGTCGATCGGGACGTGCTGGAGCGAGCAGGAGGTCGACACGACCACGTCGCCGGAGAGGCCGGTCAGGGTGGCCAGGGTGGCCATCGACCGCTCAAGGTCGTCGGCCCAGACGTTGCGGCCGTCGACCAGCCCGGCGACCAGGGTCCGGCCGCCGATGCCGCCGGTGGCGGCCAGCAGCTCGAGGTTGCGGGCACCGTCCCGGGTCAGGTCGAGGCCGATGCCGTCGACCGGGGCGCCGGCGAGGACCCCGAGGGCGTCGCCCAGGTGGTCGAAGTAGCTGGAGACCAGCAGCCTGGGACGGGCGCTGGACCGGCCGAGGCGGTCGTAGGCGCGGGCGAGGGCGTCCAGCTCGGCGGGCGAGCGGTCCTGGACGAAGGCCGGCTCGTCCAGCTGCACCCACTCGGCCCCGGCGGCCGCCAGCTCGTCCAGCAGCTCGCCGTACACCTCCAGCAGCGGGTCGAGCAGGCTGAGCCGGTCGAACCCGGCCGACGTGCCGTCGGCGGCCTTGCCGAGCAGCAGGAAGGTGACCGGGCCGAGGAGGACCGGTCGGGTGGCGATGCCGAGCTCGCGGGCCTCGGCCAGCTCGACCAGGGGCTTGGGCGCGGCCGCCAGCCGGAACTCCACCTCGGGGCCCAGCTCGGGGACCAGGTAGTGGTAGTTGGTGTCGAACCACTTGGTCATCTCCATGGCGGTGGCGTCGGCTCGCCCCCTGGCCATGGCGAAGTAGGTGTCGAGGTCGACGTCGCCGGAGGGGGACCGCCCGTAGCGGCCGGGGACGGCGCCGACCAGCACGCAGGTGTCGAGCACGTGGTCGTAGAGCGAGAAGTGGTTGGAGGGGACCTGCCCGATGCCGGCGTCGCCCAGGAAGCTCCAGGTCTGGCGGCGCAGCTCCCGGGCCGTCGCCTCCAACTCCTCGGCCGGCACCCGGCCGGCCCAGTAACCCTCGGTGGCGGTCTTCAGCTCCCGGCGGTCACCAATCCGCGGGAACCCGTGAACGGTCGAACTGACGGTCATAAGCCCTCCCTCGAGGCCTGGACGGCCGCGCACCCGCGCGGGCGCTGGCAGGTCTTCGGGCTCGTGGGTGGGTGGCGCGGTGGTGGCCGCGCCGGGTCCTACTGGCCGTCGCTTCCCGAACTGTCTGGCTCAGTGCTGGACCGAGGGGCGTCTGCGCCTCGGTGACGGCTGTCGTTCCCACTTACCGCTGCGGGGCAGCTCCGGAATCGCACCGGATTCCCTCTTTGGCGACGCCCGGCCAATGTTTCCCGTGAAACACGGCCGGGCGAACCAGCGCCCGGCAAGGATCGTCCCGACTGCCGCGGCTGTCAACCAGGTCGGCAGGGCGGGGCGCCGGCTAGAACAGCGTCGGGGTGTTCGGCTCCATGCCGCGGAGGGCGTCGTAGTCCAGGGGGACGCAGTTGATACCGCGGGCCGCGGCCAGGGTCCGGGCCTGCTGGGTGAAGGCCTGGGCGGCGAGGACGCCCCGGACGGCACCCAGGGCGGGGCGGAGGCGCTCCAGGTAGCGGGCCAGCTGCTCCAGACCGTCGATCTCGCCGCGGCGCTTGATCTCGACGGCGACATAGGCGCCCTGGTCGTCGCGGCAGAGCAGGTCGACCGGGCCGATGTCGGTCGGGTACTCGCGCCGGACCAGTGACCAGCCGTCGCCCAGCACGGTGCAGCGGTCGGCCAGCAGCTCCTGGAGGTGGCGCTCGACCCCGTCCTTGACCAGCCCGGGGTCGACCCCGAGGTCGTGGGAGGAGTCGTGGAGGATCTCCTCGATGCGGATGGTCATGGACTCGCCGGTCCGGTTGCTGACCTTCCAGGCGTCCGGCTCCTGGACGAGCGTGCAGGGGGCCGACATCCAGTTGAGCGGCTTGTAGGCCCCGCCGTCGGAGTGGACCAGCACCGACCCGTCCGCCTTGACCAGCAGCAGGCGCGTGGCCAGGGGGAGGTGGGCGCTGAGCCGGCCCGTGTAGTCGACGCTGCAGCGGGCGATCACGAGGCGCATGGCCAGATCGTACCGTGAACCCCTGACCGGCCTGGCGCGGCCATGGCGACACGGTCCGCTTCCGTGGCCCGCTGACCCTGTACCTGCTCGCCCACCCGGACGCGGTCAAGCTGGTGCTCCAGGACAACGCGGCCAACTACCCGCGGCCCCCGTTCGTCCGCGACCGGCTCCGGGCGATCGTCGGCGGCGGCCTGGTCGGGGCCGAGGGCGCCGGCTGGCCTTCGCCAACTCGGCCCTGACCTCGGTGGTCGACACGGCCCGGCTGCCGTTGCCGTCGACCCGCCGCTCCGAGCGCCGCCTGGCCCTGCTCGAGTCGGTCCGTACCCGCTGATCGCCGAGCGCTGGCGCTCGCCCGGGGGCGAGGACCTGGTCAGCATGCTGCTCGAGGTCGCCGACTCCGAGACCGGGGACGGCCTGACCGACAAGCAGGTCCGCGACGAGACGATCAGCTTCTTCATCGCCGGCCACACCATCGCCTCGGCCCTGACCTGGACCTGGTACCTGCTCTCGACCCACCCGACCGTGTGGCGGAAGCTGCGGGCCAACGTCGCCCTCTGCCCGTACGTGACCCACCGCCACCCCGGGTTCTGGGACAACCCGGAGGGTTTCGAGCCGGAGCGGTTCGCGCCCCAGGCGGCCCGGGCCCGGCACCGCATGGCCTTCCCCTTCTCGGCGGTCCCCGGCGCTGCATCGGCGAGGGCTTCGCCCTGCTCCAGCTCCCCCTGGTGGTGGCCATGGTGGCCCAGCGCTACCGGCTCAGCCTGCTCCCGGCTCGCCCGGCCGAGGTCGAGGCGGCCGTCACCCTCCGGCCC
>JASLIH010000284.1 GCA_030152105.1 Actinomycetes bacterium | reverse complement strand
TCGGGCCGCGACCCGAACCTAGCCGGCATGGCATACGTCGTCAGCGCGTCATCACCGCCGAAGGTCTCGGCCGCGACCTCCGCATCGGCAGTGCAGCCGACATAGAACAACAGGCACGCATAGTAGGTCCGCGACGCCGTGTCCGGGTCGACGCCCAGCCGCTCGCCGAGCCGCATCGCCACCAGCGTGCTCTGCAGGCCGTGCTCCAGCGGCACCCCGATCCCGAGATCCGTCGCCAGCGACAGCGCCGCCATCACCTCAGCGGCGCGGACCCGCTCCCCGCCCTGGGATGCCACCTCTGCCACCAGTCGCTCGCCTTGCTGGGCTCTGTTGTCATCCACTATGCGCGAACCTGACCTCGGGAGTCGCCGGCTTCGCTACTTCGTGGTGCTGCTGCCGGCCATGGCCATCGTGTCACCGGCTCGCTAACCTATGGTGAGCGTACGACTCGATACTCTTGACACGCTCGCAGCGCCGAGGAGAGGGGAACCGTGACGGCGGACCCGGCTGGGCAGGAGCTGAACATCGGCGAGCGGGTCGACTACTCCCGCTCACACCTGCCGGCCGAGCAGCGCGAGCCATACGAGCAGGCGCTGCGTGAGGCGACCGAGGGAGCGCTGGCCACCGGGGACTACGGCCCGCTCGGCGAGGTGGTCGAGCGATGGTGGCGGGCGGCACGGCTGGACGACCACGGTGGCCCCTCCTGGCAGCGACAGAAGCGCCTGGTCGAGGAGGGTCGTTGGGATGAGTTGTTCCCCGGCCCTGGCCGTGACGTCGACGAGGTCGTCGGGGAGCTGCTCCGCTGAGCAGGCACCGCTACCGGATCGAACAGAGCCCAGAATTCGCTGAGACGGCCGCGCGGCAGTCACCCAAGGCCAAGCGCTGGCTGGCCGAGCTCTACCAGATCCTGGCCGTCACGCCCCTGCCTGGACAGTCAGACCTCGACGTCCAGCCGCACCCTTGGCTGCCCAACATCTACACCGTCCCATTCCTGGACGGTCACCTGGTCTACGCGGTGCTGGAATGGAAGGGGCTGGTAGGGATCCTCCGCTACGACCCATGAGATGGCTGGCCATGCCAGGACTGGGCAGAGGTCGGCCACGCAGGGCAGCGGTGGACTGGATCGAGGCTAAGCAGATGGGGTAGCGGATGGGGGGGGCTTGCCTTGGCATCCGATTTTCTGTCGGATGCGCCTTGATCCTCCGTGAGCCCTGGGACTCTCTTGCTTGCCTTGGCATCCCGATTCTGTCGGACAGCCCTTGATCATCCGTTTGATCATCCAGACGATCCTTCTGGATCCGTCTGGAGCCATCTGGACCGACGTGCCATCCAACGTGAGCAGGCCAGATCCTTCTAAGCCGTCCAGGCCGACGCCGAGCATCCGTCTCGTAATCGGAAGGTCGTCGGTCCGATGATGTCGCGTGAGCAGGCTGGCGGAAGCCGTCCTGACCGAGGTGACTCATGGTGTCGTGCCCCAGCCTCCAGGATGACCGGATGCCGCAGCTCGGCAGTTGCTGATCTGGTGTCCGGAGGCCGGCACGTTCATCCGCCAGGCGCATCGTCAGCTCGCGGCTCTAGTCCGACATCACTGGAGTTCGTTGGTTCCTTGCGACGTCTCATAGTCCAGGGGTGACCCGACTCGTAGGTTCTTGTGTGGTCCTGAGCGCACGTCGGACTTGTCTTCCTGCAACGTCCAGGTCGTTTGAGTACCGCCAACAGGCGCGATCCGTGGATTCTCGAGACGCCGTCGTCCATCCTGCTGGCGGCATCGAAGCCAGCTGCCGACGTGGGACGCAGCGACCCTCGCCGAGCGGGTTGCACGGCTCCTAGGATGACCGCGACATGAACGCGCTCTCGGCATCGGGACTGGCCGACCTCGCCGGCACGACGGAGGCCGAGGTCCAGCGGCTGGTCGATCTCGGCATCCTGGCGGCCCGCGACGGCGCGGGCCCGTTCCTTGAAACAGATGTGCAGAAGGTCCGCCTGGCCACCGCGTGTGAGCAGGCCGGGCTGCCGATGGCGGGGATCGTGGCGGCGATCCGGGCGGGCCGGCTGTCGTTCGCCTTCCTGGAGGCGCCCCCGTACCGGCGCTGGGCGGTGCGCTCGGCGCGGACCTACCGGCAGGTGAGCCAGGAGACCGGGGTGCCGCTGGAGCTGCTCGGCGGCGCCCTGGAGTCGATGGGGTTCACCCCCATGGGCCCCGACGAGCCGATCCGGGAGGACGAGCTGGAGATTGTGCCGTTCGTGCAGCTGGGGCACGCCACCGGGGTCTTCGACCTGGCCTGGCTGACCCGGCTCGGCCGTGCCCATGTGGAGGGCCTGCGGCTGATCTCCACCGCCTGGGGCGACGCCTACCAGGCGCGGTTCGAGGGGCCGGTGCTTGAATCCGGTGGCGACCAGCAGACCGCCATGGAGCAGGCCGCCCAGTTGAGCGTCGACTTCCTGCCGCTGGTGGACCCTATGCTGCTGGCCATCTACCACCGGCAGCAGGAGCTGCTGTGGACCGAGGGCCTGGTCGAGCGCATCGAGGACGAGCTGGAGCGGGCCGGCGTGCTCGGGCGGCCCGGGCGGGTGCCGGCGATGTGCTTCCTGGACCTGGTGGGCTACACGCGCCTCACCGAAGAGCAGGGCGACCAGGCGGCCGCCGCGTTGGCCGAGGCGTTGGCGGTGCTGGTGAACCGGTCGGCCCGGGAGCACGGCGGGGTGCCGGTGAAATGGCTGGGTGACGGGGTGATGGTCTGGTTCCGGGAGCCGGCGGGGGCGGTGCGGTCGGCGCTGGAGTTGGTGGCCCAGCTCTCCGAGGCCGGCCTGCCGCCGGCGCACGTGGGGGTGGCGGCCGGGACGGTGGTGGTCCAGGGTGGCGACTACTTCGGCCGCACGGTGAACCTGGCCGCGCGGATCGCTGCCCGTGCCGACGCGGGCCAGGTGCTGGTCAGCCAGAGCGTGGTCGAGTCGGCCTCGCCCGAGGGCGTGAGCTTCGTGGAGTTGGGGGAGCTGCGGCTGGAAGGGTTTGCCCGTCCGGTGCGGCTGCTGGTGGCCCACCGGGCGTAACGCCTGACGCCTCGGCTTGGCGTTGGCGAGGCCTCGCCGCCTGCAGCACACCGAGCAGGCCAGCTGCGCCCACAACCACGCACGAACCTACGATCCGGATCCCCAAGCGGTCGGCTCCCGTGGGGTGCCAGAAGTCGTTCCTCGGGGTCAGCCGACATGTGACAGCAAGGCTATGGTGCGCCGTCGTGTGCTGTCGTCCTGTTGGAGGTGCTGGTGGTCTGGTCGTTCGTCTACCTGGCGTTATGCCGCCTTTGCGAGTTGATGGTGCTGTGCTGGCGGTCGGCGGACGCCAAAGAGGTAGAGATCCTGGTCCTCCGCCACCAGCTCGCGATCCTGCGCCGTCAGCACCCACGGCCGCGGCTCCAGCCCCAAGACCGTGCGCTGCTGGCGGCGCTCAGCCGCCTGCTGCCCAGGCCCCGATGGTCGATCTTCGTGGTTTCGCCCGAGACGCTGCTTGGATGGCACCGCCGCATGGTGCGCCGACACTGGACCTATCCAACTCGGCCACGCGGCCGACTACCGGTTCCCGACCAGGTCCAGAGTTTGATCGTTCGGCTGGCCACCGAGAACCCACGGTGGGGCTACCAGCGCATCCGCGGGGAGCTGCTGCGCCTTGGCTGCCGGGTCTCGGGCAGCTCCATCGCCAGGGTGCTGCGCGCCAACGGCCTCCAGCCGCCGCCGCGTCGAGCTGCCACATCCACAACATGGCGGCGTAGGAACGACCGCCACGTTGTGGACCTGGCAGCTCGACGCGGCGCCGGCTGGAGGCCGTTGGCGCGCAGCACGCTGGCGATGGAGCTGCCCGAGACCCGGCAGCCAAGGCGCAGCAGCTCCCCGCGGAGGCGCT
>JASLIH010000255.1 GCA_030152105.1 Actinomycetes bacterium | reverse complement strand
CCGGCGGGGTGTCAGGTCAGAGCGTGTGGGCGAGCTGCCACGCGACGCGGTAGGCGTTTTCTCGGGAGATGTTGTAGCCGGCGAAGCCGGCGGGGGAGTGGAGCTGGTCATACAGGGCTTGGGGGCTGGTCCCGGGCCGTTGGTCCTCGAAGTCAGAGGCGGTCCGTACGACCAGCAGCCGGTCCAGCAGCCCCAACCGCTTCAGCGCCCCGGCGATGGCCGGGTCTTCGAACTCGCTGGAGCAGCGGTAGCCGCGGTAGTTCGGGTCGACCGCGGTGATCCGTTCCCGCAGGATGTGGTCGGCCTCGGCGGTCAGATCGTCGTCCAGGGTGAGCTGCCTGGTCGCCTGGTAGGCCTGGGACACCAGTTCGGCGTTCAGCCGGTAGGCCGCCTGGTCGTAGGCGTCGAACGGCAACCAGCCGTGCGGCGCCGCCTGCCGACGGTCAACGAAGTGGCTGCCCAGATCGACGTCGACGATCCAGTCGGCCAGCCCGGCGCTTCCCAGCGTCCCGACCTGGCTGCGGATCCCGGCGATGCCGGCCACGATGAACAGCGACTGGCGGTCGAGCTGCAACCGTGGGTCGCGCAGCAGCGCCATGGTTGAGGGGCCGGACCTGGACTTGGTGGTGCCGGTCATGGTCACACAGACATGGTCGGCGGTGCGGCAGAGGATGGGGGCGAACTCCCCGCCGGCGGCCGGGAACGTCCGATCCCAGCGCTGGTGTCGCAGGAACGGTTCCTGCTCACCGTCGAAGGTGGTCAGGATCAGCTTGTCGACCCGAAAGGCGCTGTCGGCGCCGCCGGCCGGGGCCCCGCCGCCCAGCAGCGCGATCAGGACGCCGGCGGCCAGGCTGCCACCTACCAGGGTACGTCGTCGCATCGGCTCCCCTACGGTCGCGAGCGTCAAGCGCTCGGCGGCCGCTGGCTGGCTGCGTCGATGGCCGTCCGGAGTCCCTCGTAGCCCTTGGTCAGTGCGGCCTCGATGGCGGCGTACAGGATCTCCTCCATGAAGGGCTTGGCCAGGAAGGCGGCACCCAGCCGGTGGGCGGCCTCGACCGTCGCAGGGTCGACACGTGCTGACAGAAAGATCGCGGGGAGCTCCGGCATGCCGGTGGCGCCACAGCTCCACCGCCGCCAGGGCCTCTGGTCCCGATGACGCGCCCAGGACCTCGTGGCCCCGGGCGCGCATCTGGGTCCAGATCAGATGCAGGATGTCGGCGTTGTCTTCGACGACGAGGAGCTGGGCCATCTCTCTCCCTCTCACGTGAACGAGGAATCGCTTGGTATGTCGACCCGATCCCGCCGCAGCTTCAGTCCAGCGCAGACGACCGTTCTCGGTCACAGGGGAAGTCTGGCGGTGGGGTGGCGGGACCGGTCCGTTCCCTATGCCTGAATTTGCTGCTTAGGGGCGATGGTGGCGCTCGGCGAGCCCCAGGGTTAGCCTTCGGCGCGCGTTACCGATGCGCGAGGAAGGCGAGATGGCCACTCGGGAGGAAACGCCCAAGGCTCCGCCAGGCGGCTTGGTGTGTGCCGCCACGGCGCACCCCTGGTCGTATACGGCCAGCGTCCTCCTGGTGGCGGTCGCCTACTACACCGCGGCCAAGCTTGGTCTGCGGCTCGCGCTGGTCGGAAGGAATATCACGCCGTTCTGGCCCCCGACGGGCATCGCCGTCGTGGCGTTCCTCGTGTTCGGGAGGTCGGTGTGGCCCGGCGTGGCCCTTGCGGCCTTCGTGGTCAACCTGCCGATCAGCACCAGTGTGCTGCCCGCCGCGGCGACGGCGGCAGGCAACACCCTTGCTCCCCTGGTCGCGGCGACCTTGCTCGCCAAGGTCGGCTTTCGCCGAGAGATCGACCGCCTACGAGATGCCACTGCCATCGTCTTTGTGGGTGCCCTGCTGAGCATGAGCATCAGCGCATCGGTTGGCACTGGGGTCCTTGTGGCGTCGGGAGCGCTGCCGGCGGATGAGCTGCCGGGCTCCTGGGCGGTGTGGTGGGCGGGCGACGCCATGGGTGTCCTGGTGGTCACCCCGTTCGTCCTCAGTCTGGTACTGCCATGGCGCCGGCCGGGCAGGCCACGCTGGAGGCACCTCGAGGCCGCGGTGCTGTTCGCCCTGACCGCGACGGTGTCCGTGGTGGCGATTGGTGCGGATCCGCATCTGATGTTCCTGGTGATCCCGTTGCTGGGGTGGGCGGCCTGGCGGTTCCAGCAACGGGGGGCGGCGCCGGCTGCCCTGCTCGTCGTGGTGGTCGCCTCGTGGGCGGCCGCCAAGGGGGTCGGACCGTTCCGAACCGGGACGATGCTCGAGAAGATGCTCACACTCCAGGCGTTCAATGCGACGGTCGCCTTCTGCTCGTTCTTCTTCGCCGCCGTGGTGACCGAGCGGATGCATGCCCATCAGGCGCTGGAGCGCGCCGCAGCCGGGCTGGAGGCGCGGGTTCGGTAGCGGACCTCCCAGCTCTCCGCAACCAACCTGCGGCTGAGGAAGGAGATCGCCGAACGGGAGGAATCCGAGCGGAGGCTTCGCCAGCAACTCGCCGAGGCCCAGCAGGTCGCCCATTTCGGAAGCTGGGAGTGGTTGATCCCGCAGAATCGGGTCTCGTGGTCCGACGAGATGTACCGCATCCACGGGCACGTCCCCCAGGAGTTTCCCGTCACCTTCGAGACGGCCGTTGACCAGGTGAGCACCGAGGACGCCGCGCGGATCCGGTCGAACGCCAAGGACGCGCTCCGGCGAGCTGATGACCACGATCTCCCCAACATCGAGTACCGCATCACTCGTCCCGACGGCGCCGAGCGGGTGCTGCTGGGAGAGGCCAAGATGTATGTCGGCCCGAACCGGGAGCCGCTGCGGATGGTCGGAACCGTCCAGGACGTCACCGAGGCCAGGAAGGCCGAGCGCGAACACCGGATCGCCGAGACCCTCCAGCGCGGCCTGCTGCCGGACCGGCTCCCCGAGGTTCCAGGTTTGGCGCTCGCCGCACGCTACGTCCCGGCCGGCGCCGACATCGCGGTCGGTGGCGACTGGTACGACGTCGTGGAGCTCCCGAGCGGGCACCTCGGCCTGGCTATCGGCGACGTGGCTGGCCACGGGCCGCGAGCGGCCGCGACCATGGGACAGCTACGGATGGCCCTGCGCGCCTACGCGCTGGAGGAACCGTCACCGGCCGAGGTCGTGAACCGGCTCGACCGTCTCGTCAGCCGACTGCTGGCGTCAGAGATCGTTACGCTCGTCTATCTCGTCTTGGACCTGGACTCCGGGATGGTCCGGTTCGCCAACGCGGGCCATCCTCCACCGCTGGTGGTGGGGTCGGGGGGCCAGACCGCGTTTCTTGAGGACGGGCTCAGATCCCCGCTGGGGTGCGACGACCCTGGACTCCCCGTGGAGGCCAGCTTCCGGCTCGTTCCCGGTTCGACCCTCCTGCTCTTCACCGACGGGCTGGTGGAGAGGCGTGGCGCCTCGATCGATGAGGGTCTCGAGCGCTTGGCGGCCGTGGCAACCGGCTGCGGTCAAGACATCGAGGCGTTCTGCGACCAGCTCTTGTGCTCCATGGTGGAGGACGACGCCGCTGACGATGTCGCCCTTCTTGTCATCCGGCCGGTCCCGCTTACAGGTCGCCCACTCCTGCGTGTGCCCGCAGAGCCGCGTGTGCTCGCGCCGCTGCGCCAGACGCTGCGCCGCTGGCTTCGGGAGAGCGACGCCGACCCACACGTCGCGAACGACATTCTTCTCGCCTGCGGTGAGGTGTGCACCAACGTGATCCAACATGCGTACGGGGCCAACGAAGGCCCCCTGGAGATCAGCTTGGACGTCCGCGACGGCACGGCCGAGGTGACCATCCGAGATCAAGGATGCTGGCGGCCCTCGTCCGGCGTCCATGGTGGCCATGGCCTGCCGCTGATCCAGGAGCTGATGGAATCCGTCGAGCTCTCGGGCGGGCCAGATGGAACGGTTGTGCGGATGCGGCGCGGAGTCTCGAACGGGAGCGACTCGTGAGCGATCTCGCGAGGGTCGAGGGCGAGCAGCAGGGCACGATCTGCCTGGTTCGTGTCCATGGGGAGATCGACCTCTCCAACGCGCACGAAGTCTCCTCAGAGATCGGCTTTGCCATGGGGCAGGAGGCGCGCAGGCTGGTCGTGGACCTCAGCGACATCACCTACCTCGACAGTGCCGGTGTGGCACTGCTGCTCCGGCTGGCGGAGCGGCTGCGGTCTCGGCGACGGGAGTTGCAGCTCGTGGTGCCTCGCGGATCTCCCGTCCGCAGGGTGCTTGACTTCACCGGCCTGCCGAGGGTGATCCCCCTGGAGTCTCGGCTGGAAGACGCGCTGGCCCTTCGCGACCACGCACTGCCCGACGATTTCTCCTGACCAGGTCGGCGTGCGCTGTCATTCGTCCTGTCGTGGGCCGAGCCAGCGGTGCAGCACCCGGGTCACCGCCGGCATGACGACGAAGGTCATCATTGTCAGGAGCACCAGCGGGAACATCAGTGCTCGGAGTGGCAGCGGCAGCCCGGTCATCCTGGGCACGGCCACGGCCTGGAAGGCGAGCACCAGCGGGTACACCGCGACCAGGGAGATCAGCCACATCTTCCAGCGTGGTGGCGGCTTCATCGTCGGGACGTTGGAGGCGGGCAGCTTGAACCAGGTCTCCAGGCCGGTCAGCTGCTGCAGCCCCCGGTCGGCCTCGAGCAGTTCACCGACCCGGGCCAGCCAGCGCCGGCGCTCCTCGGAGTCCAGCCAGGCCCGCAGGCTCCTGCGGTCGTCGAAGCTGAACAGGATGTGGTATTCGCGGCTGCCGGGAGCGTCCAGCACCGATGCGCCCAGGTGGCCGGGGAACTGGCGCGCGGCGGCCACGATGCCGTGCGCCCACGCCTCGAAGTCGGCCTCGCGGCCGGGCTTCACCCGCCGGCTGTAGAGCACCGTCACCGGGTCGTGTGCCGCCGGCCGGGCCCCTGGTGCCTCGGCGTCGGAAGGGCCTGGTCCTGGGGGCATGGTCATGGATTCAGTGTCACGCCGAACAGGGCCGCTGGCTACTCTCGCTGCCGTCCCGACAGCAGCACCGGAACGGTCGGGCCGATGACGACCACCGCAGGGCTGTCGATCCGAGGGGGAACCGCTGAGCCGGCGAGGTCGCCAAGCGAGCACCTGGTGACCCGCTGGCGGGGGGTCCCGGCGTGCTGGACACAGGCGACGGGCGTTCCGGACCGCCGTCCGCCCTCGACCAGGAAGGCGGCGATGCTCTTGAGGTTGCCGACGGCCATGAGCAGGACCAGGGTCTCGGCGGAGCGCGCCAGGCCCGGCCAGTCGAGGGTGCTGTCCGGGTGGCCGGGGGGAAGGTGGCCGGAGAGCACGGTGAAGGACTGGTTGAGGCCTCGGTGGGTCACGGGGATGCCGGCGAGGGTGGGGGCCGAGGTGACGCTGGAGAGACCGGGGACCACCGAGCAGGGGATGCCGGCTTTGGCGCAGGCGAGCACCTCCTCGCCGCCGCGGCCGAACACGAACGGGTCGCCGCCCTTGAGCCGGACCACCTGGCGGCCGGCGCGGGCGTGGGCGACGACGCTCTCTGTGATCGCTTCCTGGCTGAGCTGGTGGGCACCGGGGAGCTTGCCGGCGTCGATGAGCCGGACGCCTGGGCGTAGCTGGGTGGTGAGCTCGGGGTCGGCCAGGCGGTCGGTCACGACGACGTCGGCCGCGTGGAGCGCCTGCCAGCCGCGGAGCGTGATGAGATCGGCGCCGCCCGGACCCGCGCCAACCAGCGTCACCCGGCCGGTCGGCCGGGCAATCGCGTCGGCAGGCGGGGCGGCCACGGCGGGGGTCGGCCGTGCGCCGGACAGGCTCCGGGAGAAGCTGTCCAGGATGCGGTCGTGGTGCTCGGGGGCGGCCACGGCGATGCGCAGCCAGTCGGGGCCCAGGCCGGGGAAGGTGTCGCCCCGGCGAACCGCGATGCCTCTGTCCCGCAGGCGGGCCCGGACCAGGGGCGCGTCCCGGACCCGCAGCAGCAGGAACGGCGCCCGCCCCTCGGGGACCACGGTGACGCCGGGGAGCCGCCCGAGCGCGCCGGCCAGGCTGGCCCGCCAGGCGGCGACCTGTCGGGCCTGGGTGTCGGCCCACGCGACCGCGTCGGGCTGACAGCAGGCGGCCAGTGCCTCCAGAGCGAGGCTGTTGACCGGCCACGGCGGCTGGGCGGCGGCCAGCCGGGCGACGAGCCCCGGGCCGGCGAGCAGGTAGCCAACCCTGAGCCCGGCCAGGCCCCAGGTCTTGGTCAGGCTGCGGACCACGACCAGGCCGGGGAGGTCCTGGCGGGCGGCCACCGACGCCGGCTCGCCGGAGACGGCGTCGGCGAAGGCTTCGTCGACCACCAGGACGCGGCCGGGGCGGGCCAGGCGCTCCAGGGCGTCGACCGGGTGCAGGCGGGCCGTCGGGTTGGTCGGGTTGCCGAGCACGACCAGGTCGGCGTCGGCCGGCACCAGCGCGGGGTCGAGGTCGAAGGGGGGTGGGAGCAGCACCCGCTGGACCGGATGGCCGGCCGCCCGCAGGGCAGCCTCGGGCGCGGTGAAGGAGGGGTGGACGCAGACCGCCCGCCGCGGCCGCAGCCCGCGGGCCAGCAGGGTGAAGGCCTCGGCGGCGCCGTTGGTGAGGAGCACCTGGGCCGGGACGCGCCCGTGGCGGGCGGCCACCGCGGCGACGGCTTCCTCGGGCCTGGGGTAGGCAGCCAGGCCGGCCAGCGCGACCTGGAGGCGGGCCTGCAGCCAGGCCGGCGGCCGGTCCAGGCGGACGTTGACGGCCAGGTCGAGCTGGCCGTCCACGGCTCTCAGGTCGAGGTCGTCGTCGCCGTGGTGGTCAAGATCGACCGGTCCCACCAGCGACACCGCATGGTCGTGGCCCGCGTCGGTGTCGACCCACCTGCTGCGCTGGGCCATCGCTACACCTCAGACCCTTGCCATCCGGGCGGCCGATGCGGAGCTGACCAGCCGAGTCGCGGCGCCGGGGACGCCCGCCCAGTGCAGGTGGAGGTAGGAGGCGA
>JASLIH010000253.1 GCA_030152105.1 Actinomycetes bacterium | reverse complement strand
GATGTCGGGCGGCCCGTCGCGCTCCGGGGACAGGAACCGCTCGAACAGCAGGCCGAGGGAGACGGCGTCGGCCTTGGTGATCCCGATCGCGTAGCAGACGGCCGAGTTGGCCGCCGAGCCCCGGCCCTGGCAGTAGATGTCGGCGCGGCGGCAGAACTCCACGATGTCCCAGACGATCAGGAAGTAGCCGGGGAAGCCGAGCTGCTCGATCATGTCCAGCTCGTGGTCGATCTGGCGCCAGGCCCCGGGGGTCCGCTCGGCGTGCCGGGGGCCGTAGCGGCGGGCCGCGCCCCGGCTGGCCAGCTCGCGCAGCCAGGTCATCTCGGTGTGGCCGGGCGGGACCGGGAAGTCGGGCAGGCGGGGCGCGACCAGCTCCAGGTCGAAGGCAAGGGACCGGCCGAGCTCGGCGGCCAGCTCGACCGTCCCCGGGTAGCGGGCCAGGCGGGTCGCCTGCTCGAGCCCGGACCGCAGATGGGCGCCGGCCCCGGCGGGCAGCCAGCCGTCCAGGTCGGCCAGGGAGCTGCGGGCCCGGACCGCGGCCAGCGCGGAGGCCAGCCGGCGCCGTCCCGGGGTCGCGTAGTGGACGTTGTTGGTCGCCACCACCTCGACCCTCACCCGGTCGGCCAGCCGGACCAGGGCGTCGTTGCGGACCGAGTCGAGCGGGTCGCCATGGTCCCAGATCTCCACGTAGACGTTGTCCCGCCCGAACGCCTGGACGAGCCGGTCCAGCTCGACCTCGGCCGCCGTCGGTCCCCGTTCGGCCAGCGCGCTCGCCACCGCCCCCTTCCGGCACCCGGTCAGCACCGCCCAGTGGCCGCCGTGCAACCCGGCCAGCCGCCCCAGCTCCCCCCGGGGCGCCCCCTTGGCCCCGGCCATCTGCGCCTCCGAGATCGCCCGGCACAACCGCGCATACCCCTCCGGCCCCCGCGCCAGCACCACCAGATGCTCCCCGCCCGGGTCGGGCGTCCCCGTCCGCTGCACCCCCCGGTGCTGGCGGCCGGGCCCGGGTCCCGGCCCTCCGGGCCGCCGGGCCCGCCGGGCCTGCGGGCCCCCGGGGACCAGCGTCAGCTCGGCGCCGAAGATGGTCGGGAGGCCCAACGCCCTTGCCGCCTCGGCGAAGCGGACGATGCCGTACATGCCGTCGTGGTCGGTGATGGCCAGCGCCTCCAGGCGGAGGTGCGCCGCCTCCTCCGCCAGCTCCTCCGGGTGCGAACCACCGTCCAGGAAGCTCGCGTTCGAGTGGCAGTGCAGCTCGGCGTACGGAACCACCACCCTCCCTCGCCCGCCCGGCCCACGCACGCCAGGTGACCGGTAGGGCTGGCGCCGGGACGACCAGGCTGGGGCGTCTCCTCCGTCCGCGCCGGGAGGCTGGTTGGCCGGAGGCGGCCGCCCGGCGAGCCGGCGTTCCAGTTCGGACCAAGGAAGCGGAGGATCTTGCCATCCCATGCGCGAGATGATCGAACATATGTTCGAGGATGACAAGTTTGGCGCTGAATTCCCGAGCGCCGCGCAGACCCCGATCTCACTGAATTCTCTCTGTAATGTTCATTCGACAATTTCTCGTGCAGACGCCGCCAGGCGGCCTAGCGTCACGAGCCGAACCACACTGTCGATCGGGGGCCGGTCAGGGACGGCCGAAGCTGGCGGCGATGCCGTGCTCGGCCGACTCGTAGCTGGCGCCGGCGCTGGCGGTGAGACGGGCGATGCCGGTCAGCGCCTGATGGAGGGTGGCGCCGCTGCGCTGCCACTCGGCCCAGAGCTCGAGGAAGCGGGCCTGGGCGACGCCGGCCCAGTCGGACCCGAGCGGGGCCACGTTGCCGGCGAGCTGGCGCAGGGTGCCCTCGATTGAGGACGCGCCGGCGTCGAGCTGGGCTGAGATCTGCTGGAGTTGTTCGGGGGTGACGCGGATGCCGGTGGCCGCCATCTTGCTCCTCCTCGGTGCGCTGGTCATGGAGCAGTTCTACGTTCGGGGGAAACCGGCCGCAAACGACTGTCCACAGCCCCGGGGCGGGCTCAGTCGTAGATCGCCTCGACCCACCAGCGGCCGCCGGTCAGCCGGAGCAGGTAGGCGGCGCCCTGGTCGGTGGTCGCCTGGAGGCGGACCAGGCGGCGGTGGGCGGCCGGGTCCCACCAGCGCTCGTCGACCAGCCAGGGACCGGCCCAGGCGGTGATGGTCGACCAGTCGCGGCCCTGGACCCGGACCCGGCTCGGGAGCGGGCCGAGCAGGCCGCGACCGTCGACCGCGACGGTGGCACCGGTGGCGTCCACCACCTCCGCCGGGACCGGCTCGGCGTACACGATCGCCGGAGCCGGAGCCGGCACCTGCCCGGGCCAGGGCACGGCGCCGCGGAGCTCCCCTAGGCCGCCCGAGGCCGGGGGGTCCGTTGCGGGGCTGAGGGCCACCCGGTCCGCTGGGTCGCGGCCGCCGCGAAGCTGGGCGGTGTGGACCGCCTGGGGGCCGAGCAGGCCCTGGATGCGTGCCAGGGCACGGGCCGCGCGCTGCCCGGCCTCGGTCTCCCCGCCCCAGAACCCGAGCTGGCGGCCCCGGTCGGGGACAACCTCGTCGGGCGCCAGCGCCAGATGGGTGAGCGCTCCAGGGAGGTGGCCGGTCCGTCCGGTCAGCCAGCCGTCGAGCTGCCAGCGGACCCGCTCGGTCATGACGGCGGCCATTCCCCCCGGAGGGTCCGCGAGACCCGGGCGGGACGCCCCAGCGGAGGCGGAACGGGGGATGGGGTCAGGGCTGGACGGGCCGCGGGCCGGGGAGGCGGTGGGGTCGTAGCGCCAGATACGGGAGAGGGTCTCGCCCTGGTCGGTTCCGGCTTCGATGCGGAGGCGGGTGCAGGCCAGGCCGAGCCGGTCGAGGCGGGCGACCAGCTCGTCGGCCAGGGTCTTGGCGGTGAAGGCGGCGACGTCGACGCGGTCGGCCGGCGGGTCGAGCTCGGCCGCCACACGGAGGTCGGGTGGAGGGCGGCGGGCTCCCTTCGGGTGCTCGTCGAGGCCGCCGGCCAGGCGGGCGGCGCGGGCGCCCTCGAAGCCGAAGCGGGCGGCCAGGTCAGCCCTTGGCAGAGAGGCGAGGTCGCCAAGGGTGCGCAGGCCGAGGCGGACCAGCAGGTCGGCGAGGTCTGGGCGGTCCAGGGTGGCCACCGGGAACGGGGCCAGGAAGGCGCGGCTGCCGCCCGGTGGGACGATGACCTGGTGGCGGGCGGCCAGGCCGGCGGCGAAGGTGCCGTCGGCGATCCCGACCTGGCAGCCGCCCCTGCCCTCGACGGCGGCATGGACGGCGGCGGTCACCGTGACGGCCAGGGCCGGCTCGCCGCCGTGGTAGCGGGCGGCACCGCGGGCCGGGAAGGCGCACTCCCCCGGCTGGAGGACCTCGACCCAGGGAGTGAGCTGCTCGACCGCCACCAGCACCGGCTCGAAGGCGCGGGCGTCCCGGGTCGGGTCGTGGGCGAGCAGCTCCAGCTCCGGGCAGCGCCCCTGGGCCTCGCGGCGGCGCAGGCCGGGCCGGACCCCTTCGGCCCACGCCGCCGCCGAGCAGGCGACGACCCGGTTGGCGTGGACGACGGCCGTCAGGCTGTCCGGCGGCGCCCCGGCGGCCACCACCGGCCAGTCCGGGCACCAGACCACCAGCATGCGGGCCATCGTGGATCACCTCACCCGGCATCGGCCAGGGGCAGCTCCGGCGGTCCTGACGACCGGCCCTCCCCCGGCGCGGCCACGGCCGGGCTGGAGAGGACCTGGGCGATCGTGCCGTTGTGGGAGGGCAGCCAGAGGAGGACCCGGCGTTCGCGGGTGGCGGCGCCGCGACCGGCGACGAGGACCTCGACCTGGCGGGCCTGGAGGCGGCCGTGGCCCTGGCCGAGGCCGCTCCAGGCGCTGGAGGTGACGGCCAGGCGCAGGTCGGCCGGCTCGGGCCAGGCGCCGAGGGGGACCAGGACCGCTCCACGCTCGCGGGCCCTGGCCGCGAGGCGGCGGGCCTGGGTGGCCGGGAGCCGGGCCGGAGAGCGCACCAGCACCACGTCGACCGCGTCCAGGAGGGCGGCCACCACCGTCGGCCAGACCCTGGCGCCCGGGACCGGGACCAGGGCCAGGCGCTCAAGGGCGATGCCGCTCTCGGCGGCGGCCACGATCCCCAGGTCGGGCAGGCCGACCGCGGCGACCCAGGAGCCGGCCGCCGAGGCCGCGGCCACCAGGGCCAGGGCGAGGGCGGCGGAGCGGCTGACGGCCACCGTCGTGCCCCGGCGCAGTCCCTGGCCGGGGAGCAACGGCCGGAGGGCTGGGACCACCGGCAACAGCCGCTCGTCGGCCAGGGTCGTTCCCGGTCCTACCAGCTCCGTCCGGATGGAGGCGACGGAACTCCTCAGAGTGGTGTTAAGACCACTTTCTGTGGCCGCCATAGCCCTATGTTCGAACATATGTTCGAGAGTGTCAAGCGCCCACCGCCGCGCGGGAACTACCATGGCGCGAGCAGCGGAGCGCGGAATCCCCGGAGTGCCCATGGTCGATGACCCCGCAAGTGCCCAGCCGGGATCCCTGCTCGGCCCGCCAAGGAGCGTTCGGCTGCGGCTGGTCCGGGCGTCCAATGTCGCGCTCGGGACCGACCCGTCGCTGGTCGACCTGTACCACGCCCGCTACGAGGGCGCGCCGCCGAGGGTCCGGACCCGGGGCGGGCTGATCGCCATCGAGTACGGGCCCCGGTTCCGCCCCGCCGACTGGCGCCACCAGGGCGCCGACATCAGGCTGAACCCGTCGGTCGGCTGGCGCATCGAGGCGGCGAGAGGCATCACCGGGCTGCGCGCTGACCTGAGCGCGGCCCGGCTCCTCGGCATCGAGGTGGAGGATGCCGCCGCCAGCTCGGAGCTGACCCTCGCCCGGCCGGCCGGCCCGGTGCAGCTGCGGTTCCGCGGCGGGGCCAGGGAGGTCACCATCCGTCGTCCGGTCGGGACGGCCGCCAGGGTCCGGGTGACCGGGGGCTCCAGCGGGCTCACCTTCGACGACCAGTCCTACAAGGCGGTGGCCGGCGAGGCCGTCTGGAAGACCTCCGACTTCGACGAGGCCACCGACCGCTACGACATCGACTTCTCGCGAGGCATCCGCGACGTCGTGGTCGACACCCTGGAGCTCCAGCCCGGAGGGCACGCCCGCCGGCTGCTGGCAACCGTCCTGTTCACCGACATCGTCGGGTCGACCCAGCGGGCCCAGGCGGCCGGCGACCAGCGGTGGCGGGAGCTGCTGGACGCCCACGACGAGGCGGCGAGGCGGCTGGTCGAACGGGAGGGCGGGCGGTGGATCAAGAGCACCGGCGACGGCGTCCTGGCGGTCTTCGACGGGCCAGGCCGGGCCATCCGCTGCGCCGTCGCCCTCCGCAAGGGGCTGCGCGACATCGGCATCGAGATCCGGGCCGGGGTCCACACCGGAGAGCTCGACGTCCGCGACGACGACGTCGGCGGGATCGCGGTCCACATCGGCGCCCGCATCATGGCCGCGGCCGGCCCGGGTGAGGTCCTGGTGTCCCGGACCGTCCGGGACCTGGTCGCCGGCTCCGACATCGCCCTGGAGGCCCGCGGGACCTACACCCTCAAGGGCCTGGACGACCCCTGGGACCTGTTCGCGGCCAGCTGAACGCCCCCGCAGCGCCGTGACGCGGAGCTCTCCGATATCGTCGTGCCATGCCAGGACTGGACCAGCGGGACTACGAGCGCCTGCTCGCCTTTCGGACCGGCCTGCGCCGGTTTCTCTACTGGAGCGGGCAGCAGGCCGAGGCGGCCGGGATCACCCCGGCCCAGCACCAGCTGCTGCTCGCCGTCCGCGGGCATCCCGGCCCGGACGGCCCGACCATCGGGGAGATCGCCAGCTACCTGCTCGTGCGCCACCACAGCGCGGTCGAGCTGATCGACCGCGCGGTCACGGCCGGGCTGGTCGCCCGTCAGGCCGACAGCGGGGACGCCCGCACGGTCCGGGTCGTCCTCACCGACAGCGGCCGCGAGCGCCTGGAGAAGCTGGCCGCGTCCCACCTCGAGGAGCTGGCCCGGCTCACCAACCAGATGCACACCCTCTGGGCCGGCCTGGACACCGACACCTCGTCGTAGCGACGGCAATTTCTATCGCAACGCGATATTATTGCTGTGTGCCAAGGAAAGGAGGCGCCATGGCAGCCAGGAACGAGGAGGCGCTGGCGCGCGACCTGCAGGAGCTGCCCGGGTGGCAGCGCCACGGCGACGGCATCTGGAAGACCTACGAGTTCGACGACTTCGCCTCGGCGGCGCTGTTCGTCGGCCGGGTGGCCGACGCCACCGCCGCGGCCGGCCATCAGCCCGACATCGCCATCCGCGGTGGCCGGGTCACCCTGGAGCTCGCCCCACGGGCCGGTTCGACGCTGACCGACGACGACCTGATGGTGGCGGAACGCATCCAGCGGCTGGTGGGCGACCACCACCGTCCGGTCGGCCGGGCCGCCCCGTGGAGCCCGAGCGACCGCCTGACCGGCATCCGGCAACGCCCGGTGGGCCCGGCCGGCCCGTAGGCCGGGACCGGATCACCCAGGCGACGAGCCCTTCGGCCACCCGATAGCGGGGCCCTGAAGCAGGGGCTCGCGCAGGTACTCGACGAAGTCGTGGCCGTGGTAGTAGCGGGGCAGCCGGGCCACGGCCACGAACCCGAGGCGCTCGTAGAAGCGGCGGTGGCGGTCGGTGTCGGGGCAGCGCAGGAAGCAGCGGGCCGCCCCCAGCTCGGCCGCGCGCACGCAGAACAGCTCGACCAGGCGGCCGCCCAGCCCCCGGCCCTGGCGCGACTCGGCGACCAGCAGGTCGTGCAGCCGGGCCATGCCGGCGACGGCCTCGCCGAGGGCCACCCCGGCCAGCTCGCGCCCGGCCCTGGCCTCGACCACCACCGGGCGGCTGGTCCAGTCCAGGTCGGCGCCGAACAGCCGGCGGTCGGCGGCCGGCCACTCCCTGGCCATGAACTCCCGCACCTCCGGGTGCTCGGCCTCGGCCACCCGGCAGACGACGATCGCCTGATTCACCGGGGCACCCCTCTGGGGTTCCCCGGACCCCCTCCGGTCCAGCTCCTCCGGTCGCATGGGCACATCTTCTATGATCGTTCGCGCCGCAGCCGCTCCGGGTGGGAAAGGAACCGAATGGACGTCCGCCTCACCGGCGTCTACATCGCCGACGCCAGGCTCGTGTCCGAAGGGGTGGCCCAGCCCGAGGACGCCATGGCGGTGTTCGTCGGCCGGGCCGGCAAGGGGCGGGTCGCCCCGTTCTCGGTCCGCCGCTCCTACACCGGCGCCGGCGGCTGGTACCGCGAGGCCATGGCCGTGCTCGCCCCCAACGGCGATGTCGTCTGGCGCAGCCCGGAGCGGGCCCTGACCCTGCGCGGCACCAGCAAGATCGACACCTTCACCGACGAGGTCCACGGGGTGGTGGTCGACTCCGACGACGACCACGAGCTGGTCCTGCTGGTCAACGGGGACGAGGTCGGCCGCGTTCCCATGGCCGTGCTCGACGAGGACCCGCCCTGGTCGAGCGGGTCGGAGACCGACGTGCTGGAGGAGGCGCTCAAGAAGAGCACGGTGGTCTGGGTCGAGGTCCCGGGCGAGGGAGGGACCGGCGGCCGGGCCGTGCCCGTCTGGTACGGCACCCTGGACGGCCGCGTCTACGTGCTCGTCGGCGGGTCCGAGCAGCACGTCGCCGGGCTGGCCGAGGCGACCCGGGTGGTGCTGGCGGCCCGCTCCAAGGAGCAGCAGTCGCTGGTCGCCGAGGTCGAGGCGTCGGCCCGGGTGGTCGCCCCCAACGACCCGCTGTACGCCAGGGTCGCGCCGGTGCTGGTCCCCCGCCGTCTCAACCTGCGCGACGGCGAGCAGGCGGTGGACCGCTGGCGCAAGGAGTCCACCCTGGTCGAGCTCACCCCGTCGTCGATCCCGGCGGAGGTGTAGGGACAACTCGGACGGGTAGGCAGACCGGACACGCAAACGAGGCAACGAGCCCGAGGGAGGGCCGCATGGGGTTCCGCAGGTCCAACGCGACCAAGGCCAAGGAGACCGTCACCGAGCAGGTCACCGACCGGACCGACGACCTGGTGGCCGCGCTCGAGGCGGCCAAGGAGGCGCTCGCCCGGGCCTCCAACGCGGCCGGCCGCAAGGGTGCCGAGCTCGGCAAGGAGGCCAGCAAGGCCGCTGACAAGCTCATGCCCGAGCGGGCCCGCCAGCGTCGCCGCGAGGCGGCCCGCCGCCGCAACCGCCGGCTGCTCGCCGGCGCGGCCGGGCTGGGCGCGCTGGGGCTGGCGCTCAGCCGGCTGTCCGGGTCCAAGGGCTCCGAGCTCCGCCAGGGCCTGAAGCGCCAGTCCGACAAGGCCAGCGGTGGCTGGGACCGGGCTCCCGAGCCCGGCTCCGCCGACCCGGTCTCCTCGGCCGAGGTGACCCAGCTGCACACCAACGGCGCCGGCGGCGACCCGGCGCGGACCCCGCCGAGCTAGATCAGCTCGGCCTTGGCCCGGTACAGCCCGGCGCCCTGCTTGTCCACGCGGCCCTCCTTGGCGAGGGCCGCGAGGCTCTTCACCACCACCCCGCGGACGTCACGGGTGGTGAACGGGTCGAGCAGGCGCTGGGTGAGGGCCCGGTCGAGCACCACCGTCCAGTGGAGGGTCTCGCCGCCGGCCTCGCCCAGCACCCGCAGGCACGCTTCCTTGGGCTCCATGGGTTCCATGACCCGGCCAGCCTACCCGTAGACTTGGACCGATGAGCCCGCCCGTCGTCCCCGAACCGTGCCCGCTCGACCTGGAGTTGCGCCTCGAGCCCGGCGGCCGCTTCGTGTACGTCTCGGACCTGCACCTGACCGACACCGGCCCGAACGACGACTTCGCGGCCACGGCCGAGCTGTGCGACCTGCTCGGCTCCCTCCAGCGGCATCCGGGCCAGGTGGTGCTGGCCCTCGGCGGCGACATCCTCGACCTGCTCCAGGTCGGAGGGTCCTCCGAGGAGCGGGTGGCCAAGGTGCTGGACGGCCCGGCGGCGGCCCCGATCGGGGACGCCCTGCGGCGGCTGGCCGCCCGGCCCGGCACCACCGTGCTGTACCTGGTCGGCAACCACGACTCGACCCTGGCCTGGGACGGGACCGCCCGCAAGCTGGTCGGCGACCGGTTCGGCGTGACCGACTTCGCCCTCCACGCCCGGGTCCGGGTCGAGCGCGCCGACGGCGGCGGGGAGGTCATGGTCGTGGCCGAGCACGGCGACGCCCTCGACCGCTGGAACCGGCGCACCGACCCCTTCGACCCGCTGGACGTGCCCATCGGCGACCACGTGGTCGGCGAGTTCGTGAACCGCCTGGAGGCGGCCAGCGGACGCTACCCCCAGCTCGCCCTGGACGAGGTCGACAACGTCCGTCCCGGGCTGCTGGTCCCCTGGTGGCTGGTCTCGAACTTCTTCTACAAGTTCATGGGCCGGGCCCTGCGCGACTTCGCCCTGCCGCTGGTGCTGCTGACGATCGCCCTCAACCTGGTCGTCGGGCTGCTGGTCGGCGACCCGGGCCGGATCGCCGAGCTCGGCACCCGGGCGGTGCGCTGGATGTCGACGTTCGTGCTCACCAACCTGGCCCTGCTGGGGCTGCTGTCCACCTTCCTGGGCCGCAGCTTCCGCCGGGCCGCGACCGCCTACGGCCTGCCCACCCCCGACGAGGCCGCCGACCAGGCCCAGGCCCGCAAGGGCGACCTGCCCGAGCTGCTGGCCCGGCGCGACCC
>JASLIH010000235.1 GCA_030152105.1 Actinomycetes bacterium | reverse complement strand
GGGTGAGCGCAGCCACCCCAACCAGGACCGGCACCACCAGCACGTTGCCGAGCTGCATGACCACCCACATCGGCGGATACAGCACACCGGGAAGGTCGTTGACCAGCCGGAAGGCGTCGATCTCAAGCTCGTCGATGTGGTTGCGGTTGACCAGCTTGATCGTCAGGAGCAGCACCGCGAGCGCGGCGACAAGTCGGACGACGTCACCAGGGTGCCGGGGCAGGAACAGGTCAGGTCTGGCCTCGACCTGCCCTTCCCGCTGCTGTTTCGACATCGCGCTCCTCCGCCCGGTAGCCCTCCGGGATGCTACAGGGCAGCGGACCGGACACCTGCGGTCGTTGCTGGATGGCTAGGTTGAGGAGTGCTCTGCCAGGTCGGGTGGGAACGTGGCCGCGCCGGCCCGGGCTCGGGTGAGGACGGTGCGGTACAGCGAGACCCCATAGACGGCCGCCATGGCCGCGGCGACGATGGCGGCGCTGAGCCACTGGCCGGTGCCGTCGCCGTCCGCGACCAGGAACGAGTCCAGGCTGAGCAGGGCGAGGGCTGCCGCGGCCACGCCGTAGAGGCTGGTCGCGACCGTGGCCGAGAACCCGTCGGGGAGCACGCCCAGGTACCGCGGGTCCTGTCTATCCGGCCGGCGGCGCCACAGTAGGTACGCGCCGAGGACGAACGCCCCGACCACGCCGACGGCGACCCGGTACTCCACCACCTCGCCCCAGTGGTGGAGGGCGGCCGCCTGCTGACAGCTGCCCGCGTCGGGGAAGTACTCCAGGAACTCGGCACACCGCTGCGCGGTGTAGGTCACCCCGGGCAGGTCGCCAGCCACGAAGGCGGGGCTGAACAGGCGGCCCAGCAGCTCCGCCAGGGCGCCGCTGGCGCCGATCGCGACCAGGCCGACCGTGCCCAGCAGCACCGCGGTCCGGGCGAGCTCGGCCGCGACCGCGGCCGGCGGGATCGGGGCCAGGCGGGCCGAGAACTGCCGGGCCACGGTCCGGGGGCGGCCGAACCGCTCGATCGCCAGGCGCTGCGCCTCCTCCTCGCTGGCGCCCGCCGCCTCCAGCTCCGCGGTGGCGTCCCGCAGATGCTCCTCCACCTCGGAGAGGATCCGCCGGACGTCCTGGGCCGAGCCCCGCAGGTGGGTGAGCAGCTGGTCCAGATAGCCCTCGATCGGGTCGGTCGTCACCCCGTCCCCCCAACCACCGCCTGGACCCCGGTCGAGAACCGGCGCCACTCCCCCTGCAGGTCCGCCAGAGCCGACGCTCCCCTGGCGGTGAGCTCGTACAGCCGTCGGCGCCGACCGGCCTGGTCGGCCCAGTGGCTACGCAGCAACCCCGCCGCCTCGAGCCGGTGCAGAGCCGGGTAGACGGTCCCCTCGGGCAGGGCGAACTCCTCGGCGCTGCGCTCCCGCAGCTGGGCGATGACCGCGTAGCCGTGGGCGGGACCGTCGGCCAGCACCGACAGCAACAGCAGGTCCAGGTGACCCTTGAGCTGCTCTCGCCTCATGCCTCGGGATACTAGGCATTGCAAGTCGAGGTGTCCACCCGCCGGACCTGGTGAGGGCGATACCGTCGGCCGATGGGTCAGGTTGCCCGGCCCGCGCATCATTCCAGAGGCTGGCGGGCCAGGGTGGATGGTTCGCGGCCGGCCAGCAGCCAGCCCACGGCGGCGGCGGTCACCGGGAGGCCGACGATGATGGCGGCCAGGTGCGCGACCGGGACCCGGCCGAGGGCCTCCAGATCGGCGTGGTAGCCGGCCAGCAGAGCCAGGTAGGCGCCAGCGCCGCCGAGCAGCGCGCCCAGCAGGGCGAGCGCGCCGCCGGTGGCGGCGGTGAGGGTGCGCCGGGTGCCGCCGGTGGCGCCGGAGGCGGTAAGGGTGCGCAGGTCGCCGACGGCTTCGCCGCGGATCAGGCCTACCGTCATGGCCAGGACCCCCAGGGCCAGCAGCAGTCCCGCGGCGGTGGCACCGGTACGGATGGCGGTCAGCTGGGTCTGGTGGTCCCTGGCCTCGACGGTCATGCCGGCGCCGGCGGCGACCTGGCGGCCCCTGGCGACCTGGGCGCCGGTCAGCGGGGCGCGCGCCTCGACCAGCCAGCCGGCCGGGCGGGGCTGCCACCCATGCCGGCGGAGACCATTGCCGGTGACGAGCGAGGTCGGCGCGGAGGTGAAGGCGCCGACCTGGATCGGCTGGACGCTCGGGGGGGCGTCAGGGCCTGACAGGTTGGCGAAGCGCAGCTCGCCGGTCTGGCCGGTGAGCACGTCGGCGCGGGAGTCGACCATGGCCGGGTCCAGGCCGAGGTGGCTCGGCAGCTCCGGGGTGGCGACGTAGAGGATGCCGACGTCGCGTACGGTGTGCTCGCCGACCGGCCGGCCGAGCACGACGGCGGGTCGGAGGACCTGGCCGTTGCGGCCTTCCCGGTCGGCCGGGTTGACGGCCACCTGGAGGGCGACGACGGCGGGTTGGTCGAGAGCGGCGGCGAACCGGTCGACCTCGGCTCCCAGGCGCTCGAGCTCGGCCGGTGGCGGCTCCGGGACGAGCGGTTCGGCGTCGCCGATCCGGAACAGCAGTTGCCGGTCCGACAGGTTGCCCTCGACGGCGCCGTGCTCGGCGGCGGTGGCGGCGATCACGATGGCGATCGGGATGGCCAGGCCGAGGCTGATCGCGGCCAGGGCCGCCCCGGAGCGGGCCTGGTGGCGGGCCAGGTCACGCAGGGCCAGCCGGACCCCGACGGGCGACCTGCCGGCGACGGCGGCCGCGGCCCGGATGGCCAGCGGGCTGCCAAGCGGGATCGCCAGCACGATGGCCATGGTCCCGGCGACCACCAGCAGCGGGTTGGCCCGGTCGTGGACCGAGTCGATGCCCGCGGCCAGGCTGGCCACGCCGCTCACGAGGAGGAGGACGGCCGCCAGGGCCGAGCGGTGCGCCGGCTTGGGCCGGGGCGGCCGGGCCGACAGGGCGACGGTGACCGGGATGCGGGCGACGGTCCGGGCCGGCCACCAC
>JASLIH010000173.1 GCA_030152105.1 Actinomycetes bacterium | reverse complement strand
CAGCGCCTCGAGCCGCCGCAGGAAGCTCTCCTGGATCCGTCCCGACAAGGCGTGCTCGCCTACCAGCCCGAACCCGCCGGCCAGCTGCGTCGCCGTGAACCCTCGGGGCAGCTCTAACAACGCCAGGGGATTGCCCCGTGTCTCGGCCACGATCCGGTCACGGACCCGCTCATCGAGCCGAAACCGAACCACCGAACCCAACAGTTCGCGTGCATCCCCGTTGCCTAACCCCCGAACCTCGAGCTCAGGAAGCCCTCGAAGCTCCTCAGCGGCCTCGCGTGCGGCGAACACCAGCCCAACCGGCTCCGCGAACAGCCGCCGAGCCGCAAACGCGAGCGCCTGCGCCGACGCCTGATCCATCCACTGCGCGTCGTCCACCACACCCAGCAGCGGGCGCTCCTCCGCCACGTCGGACAGCAAGCTCAACAGCGCCAACCCGACCAGGAACCGATCCGGCGCGGCCCCTGCACGCAACCCGAACGCGATCTCCAGCGCGTCACGCTGCGGCGCGGGAAGCCGCCCCAGGTGATCCAGCATCGGCGCGCACAGCTGATGCAAGGAAGCGAACGCCAGCTCCATCTCGGACTCGACACCCGCCGCTCGCACGATGCGACAGCCTGAGGCGCGCTCCAGCAGGTAGTCCACTAGCGCGGTCTTGCCGACCCCGGCCTCGCCGCGCACGACCAGCGTGCGGCTTTCACCCTCGCGAACCGCCGCGAGCATCCCGTCGAGCACAGCGCACTCGCTACGCCGCCCGCGCAGCTTCACCTGCCCCACCGCTGCGGGACGGTCGGCCATGAAAAGTAGGACATCCTGACCGTATCTTACGACCTGGTTTGGTGCGCAGAAGCGGCAGGCGGGCCGGCCTGGCTCGGCCAGTGAGGCCCAAGTCCTTCTGCGCCCGACCACACCTCCACTGGGGCCGCCCGGACCGCGGACCAGGGTACCGGCCAGGGTCGCCACGGGCGCGACGCGCCATCGAGAGCGCGATCGTCATGCCAGCTGCAGGCTCCACACAAGGCGGGAGCTTCCCGACCGGACGACACCCGCAAGATCCCTGCCCGCCCCAGAGGAGGAGCGCCCATGGGCACCATCACCACCAACGACGGCACCCAGATCTTCTACAAGGACTGGGGCACCGGCCAGCCGGTGGTGTTCAGCCACGGCTGGCCGCTGAACGCCGACGCCTGGGACGACCAGGCCATGCTGGTCGCCGACAACGGCCACCGGGCGGTCGCCCACGACCGCCGCGGCCACGGCCGCTCCAGCCAACCCTGGACCGGCCATGACCTGGACACCTACGCCGACGACCTCGCCCAGCTCATCGAGGAACTCGACCTGCGCGAGGTGGTCCTGGTCGGCCACTCCACCGGCGGCGGCGAGGTGACCCGGTACATCGGCCGCCACGGCACCGCCCGCGTCGCCAAGGTCGTGCTGCTGGGCGCGATCCCGCCGCTGATGCTCAAGACCCCAGCCAACCCCAACGGCACCCCGATCGAAGCCTTTGACGCCATCCGCGCCGGCGTCTCGGGCGACCGCAGCCAGTTCTACAAGGACCTGAGCGGGCCCTTCTATGGCGCCAACCGGCCCGGCAACCAGGTCTCGCAGGGAATGCGGGACAGCTTCTGGCTGTGGAGCATGCAGGTCGGCCTCAAGGGCGCCTATGACTGCATCAAGGCCTTTTCGGAGACCGACCTCACCGAGGACCTGCAGCAAATCGACGTGCCGACCCTGATCGTCCATGGCGACGACGACCAGATCGTGCCCATCGAGGCCTCGGCCCGCCGGTCAGTGGAGCTGGTCAAGGACGTGACCCTGAAGGAGTACCCCGGCGCCCCCCACGGCCTGGCCCAGGTCGCCCCGACCAAGGACCAGTTCAACACCGACCTGCTCACCTTCCTCAGCTAGGAACCAGTCCCATTCGCCACTACCCAGACAACGACCACCGAAGGAGAGACCATGTCGAACCACTTCAGCGCCGCCAACCTCAAGTCCCCGGGCGACGATGCCCGACTGGACCTGACCGAGCTGTTCGTGTTCGCGGCGCCCGATAACCCCGACCGGACCGTGCTGATCATGGACGCGAACCCCTTCACCAAAGGCGACGGGTTCCACCCCGACGCCGTCTACCGGTTCAACATCGACAACGACGGGGACGCGCTGGCGGACGTGGCGTTCAGCTTCACCTTCTCCGAGCCCCACGACGGCCGCCAAACCGCCACCGCCTACTACGCCACCGGCAGCGACGCCCAGACCCGTGAACCACGCGGCGAAGTGCTCATCGAGGCCACCCCGGTGGGCCTGGATGCCACCGCCATGCCCGTCCAAGCCGGCCCCTGCCGGCTGTTCATCGGCAAACGCAGCGACCCCTTCTTCGCCGACGCCGACGGTGTCCTGCACTGGCTGGTCGACGGCGCCAAAGGAAGCTTCCAGTGGACCGGGACTGACACCTTCGCCGGCGCCAACATCTTCTCCATCGCCCTGGAGGTACCCAACGACCTGCTCGGCCCCGGACCCTGGATCGGCGTCTGGATCACCAGCAGCCTGCGCCGCGACGGCACCCTGGTGCCGATGGACCGGGAAGGGAACCCCTCGTTCAACCCGATCCTCAACCCCAACGACATCAAAGACCAGTTCAACGCCACCGACCCGGTCGATGACGTGAAGAACTACCTGCAGCCACTGTCAGAAACGCTCCAACGGCATGGCTATCCACCCGAGGAAGCCACCGCCGCGGCCCGCACCTTGTTGCCCGACATCCTCCATTACGACCGCACCATGCCGGCCCACTACCCCAACGGCCGGGTCATGACCGACGACGTCTTCTCCGCCCGCATGATCTTCATGGTCCACGGGCAGGCCACACCCCAAGCCGTCAAACCTCACGATGATCTGATGGCGGTGTTCCCGTTCCTCGGCCTACCGCACCCCTAACCGCCAGCCAGGTCTTTCCGTGCCGGCGACGGGACCCGTCACATCGCCGGCACGGACCTCACCGCAATCACCAAATCGGTCGGGCCTGGCGCGCACGCCGGCGACCGAATTGGCCTAAGCGATGCGCCCAGCTATCTGCCCCGGACCACGTCTGCCGAGGTCGTCCCATGAGTGACATAGACCGGCAGCTCCCTCGTCGTTCGACCTAGAGCGGAAGCGCGGACGGGTGTGATGAGGCGGCGTGGCGCGGCATCGATCCGGAGTTGTGCTTCCCGATCGGGGACGCCGCCCGGCGTTGCTCCAGATCGGCCAGGCCAAACTGGTATGCGCCGGATGCCCGGTGCGCATGCCCTGCCTGGGATGGGCGTTGGACAGCGGCCAGGAGGCGGGGGAGGCACCAGCGAAGACGAGCGGCGCGCTCTGCGGCAGCGGCGGACGTGCCCGGCCACGGACCGTGGAGGCAGCACCTGTGGAATACCTCGTTACCATGACCACCCACGTTCCTGAAGGAACATCAGACCAAGCGGTCGTGGACGTCCGCGACCGCGAGGCGGCACATTCGAGGGAGCTCGCCGGGCAGGGGCATTTGCTGCGGCTGTGGCGTCCGCCGCTGCGGCCGGGCGAGTGGCGCTCGCTCGGGCTGTTCGCCGCCGCCGACGACGCCCAGCTCGAGCAGGTGCTCGCCTCGATGCCGCTGCGGGTGTGGCGCACCGACGAG
>JASLIH010000049.1 GCA_030152105.1 Actinomycetes bacterium | reverse complement strand
CGGCAGCGTTACGGCGAGCGCTACGGCCCGAGATTGTGGACCCGGCTATCGGGTCCGGTCGTCACGCTCGACGTGGATGCCCAGGCTCGGCTCTGGGGCAGGCTCGTCGTCGTCCTCCTCGCTGGCCTGCTCCTCCTCTGGGGTGATGTCGGCATCGTCGAGCACCTCGAACGGGTGGCTGGCCGACACCAAGCCGGCCGCGTTGTCGCCTTCCTCGAGCGACCCGCGCTCGGCTGCGGCCGCCTCCTCGACGGTCAGCTCGGCCAGCGGGTCGGCCTCCAGCCGCTCGTCGGGGATCGGCTGGCCGCTGCGCACCGAACGGCCGTAGCTGCCGGCGGCAAGCCGCGCCTCGGCCCGCTGCAGCGCCGCCCACCGTGCTCGCAGCTGCTGCTCGAGGGCCATGCCGGTTTCCTCGGCGTTCCGCCGGTCGGCGTCGTCGACTTCATCGCCCAGCTCGGCCGCCTGCGGTTCGCCGATCTCCGCCTGCAGCAGCCGCTGGAGCCGGGCTCGCTCGCCAGCGAGCAGCGCTCGTGCCTGGGTCTGGTCCATCTCGCTCCTCCGGTCGGGCGGCTCAGCTCGGCGCTGTTCCACAGGTTGACACTATCTGAGACCAGGCCTCGGACCGCGGATCGCCTGTCCCGAGGTGCCCGCTGTCGGCCGAGCCAGGGAGAATGTGGTCCGTGACCTCCAAGTCCACGACCCCGGCCTCGCTGACCTGGGGCGGCGTCACGGCCCGGCGGATGGCCCGCCAGGCATTGACCGAAGCGGCGACCGGCCTGGGCCCTGCCGACATCGCCGGCGTGCTGTGCGGCGCGCACGCCCAGATCCTCAGCGCGGCTGAGCTCTCGATCGGGCGGCGCATCGCCGGGGCGACCCGCGCCGACATCCAGCGCGCCCTCTGGGAGGACCGCACCCTGGTCAAGACGTTCGGTCCGCGCGGCACCGTGCACCTGCTGCCGGCCGCTGACCTGCCGATGTGGACGGGGGCGCTGTCGGCCCTGCCTTCCTCGGTGCCGGCCCATCCCGAGCCGGTCCGGTTCAGCGCCGAGCAGGCTGAGCAGGTCCTTGCGGCCATCGGCGACGCCCTGGCCGACACCGAGCTGACCATCGACGAGCTGACCGGGGCGATCGTGGAGCGTACCGGCCCGTGGGCCGGCGACCAGACGATGGAGGCGTTCGGGGGCAGGTGGCCGCGCTGGCGCCAGCTCACGAGCACGGCCGCCCACCGCGGCATGCTCTGCTTCGGACCAAACCGGGGCCCCAAGGTGACCTACACCAACCCACACCGCTGGCTGCCCGGCTTCCGGCCCGACGAAGGCGACGCCGCCCTGCGCGCCCTCCTCACGCGCTATCTGTACGCCTACGGCCCAGCCACGCCCCAGCACTTCGCCCGATGGCTCAGCATCCCGACCCAGCGCGCCGTCGAGCTGTTCGACGAGCTGGCTGGCGAGCTGGAGTACGTCGAGCTGGACGGTGCGCCGGGATGGACAATGGCCGGCGACACCGGGACGCCGCCCCAGCCGCATCGAGGGATCCGCCTGCTGGGGTACTTCGACGCCTTCGTCGTCGCCAGTCAGCCTCGACAGCGGCTGTACCCAGGGGAAGCCGCGACCCGCGCGCTCACCCCGGCGGGCCAGGCCGGCAACTACCCGGTGCTGCTCGTGGATGGCGTGGTCGGTGGGGTGTGGCACCAGCGGCGCTCCGGTAGCAGGCTCGCCGTCACCGTCGAACCGCTGGGTGAGCTGACCGTGGCCCAACGCCGGCAGCTGGAGGACGAGGTCGAACTGGTGGGTGCGGTCATGGAGGCCAAGCCGACCCTGACAATGGGCACCGTGACGGTCGGTCCCCACGCCTGACCCGCACCCTGGAGACCGGCCTCCCAGGCCGGCAACCGAGGTGCGCCTCAGCCCGCCAGGGCGTTCGCGCGCGTGACCTCCGCGTACCAGCGCGCGCTGTCCTTCGGCGTGCGCTCGAGGGTGTCGAAGTCGACGTGGATGAGCCCGAAGCGCTTGGAGTAGCCGAAGGACCACTCGAAGTTGTCCAGTAGCGACCACACGAAGTAGCCGCGCAGATCGACGCCGTCGGCGATCGCGCGGTGCGCGGCGCGGAAGTGCCCGTCGAGGTAGGCGACGCGCGCGGGATCGTGAACCTCGCCGTCGGGGCCCTTCTGGTCGGCGATGGCGGCGCCGTTCTCGGTGACGTACAGCGGCACGCCGGGATAGTCGCGAGCCACCCTGGTGAGCAGGTCGTACAGGCCCTCCGGGTCGATCTCCCAGCCCATCTCCGTCTGCGCGAGGCCGCGTGAGACCGACTCGATGTCGCCGCTGCCGACCCATGTCGACGTCTCGTCGCGAGCGGCGGTGCCCGCCCGCACCACGGTCCGGAAGTAGTAGTTGATGCCGAGGAAGTCGAGCGGGGCGTTGATGCGCTCCTCGTCGCCGGACTGCCGGTGGGCGCCGTCGGTCACCTCGCGCACGTCCTCCAGCACGTCGGCCGGGTAGCCGCCGCGCAGCAGCGGGTCAAGGAAGAGGCGATTGGTCAGGCCGTCGGCGCGCCGCGCCGCGTCAAGGTCCGCCGGGTCGTCGCTCGCCGCGTCGATCGGGCTCATGCTGAGCGTGATGCCGAAGGTGCTGTCGGCGTCGCCCTGCGCGCGCATGGCCTCGATCGCGCGCCCGTGGCCGAGCATGAGGTGGTGGGCGGCGCGCAGCGCCGCCTCCGGGTCCTGCAGCCCGGGCGCATGCTGGCCGGTGGCGTGGCCGAGGAATGCCGAGACCCACGGCTCGTTCAGGGTCGTCCAGTGCGTGACGCGGTCGTGTAGGCGCTCGTAGACCGCGGCGGCGTACTCGGCGAAGCGCTCCGCCGTGTCGCGCAGCGGCCAGCCGCCTTCGTCCTGGAGCACCTGCGGAAGGTCCCAGTGATAGAGGGTGACCCAGGGCTGGATGTCCTTTGCCAGCAGCGCGTCGACCAGCCGCGAGTAGAAGTCGACGCCGGCGTCGTTGAGCGCCCCGCGCCCGTCGGGCTGCAGGCGCGGCCAGGCCAACGAGAACCGGTACCAGCCGACGCCGAGCCCGGCCATCAGCTCGATGTCCTCCTTGTAGCGGTGGTAGTGGTCGTCGGCGACGTCGCCGGTGTCCCCGTCCTGGACCTTGCCGGGTGTGTGCGAGAACGTGTCCCAGATCGACGGCGAACGACCGTCCTCCTCGACAGCGCCCTCGATCTGGTAGCTCGCGGTTGCGGTGCCCCAGGCGAAGCCCGCCGGGAAGCGCACCGCTTCGCCGGTCTGCCGTGGAGCGGCGTTGACGCTCATGTCGTGACCTCCCGTATCAGTGCAGTCAGTGGTCCTTCAGGAGAGTTCCACCATCACGGACACCGCAAGCGGATCCGCGGCGCTCGCGCCCACGTCGATCCGGTAGCTGCCCGGTCGTACCGCCCACCGCCCGGGTCCCAGCCGCGTCGACAGCCGCTGGAGCGGGACGTCGAGCTTCACCGGCACTCGCTCGCCCGGGGCGCACTCGACCCGCGCGAACCCGACCAGGAATCGTTCGATCTCCGCCCGCTCCTGCGGCGCCTGGCACGCGTAGACCTGAAGGACGTGGCCGCCGGGCCGGGAGCCGGTGTTCGCCACGGTCGCTCGGACGTCCAGGATCGCGGCATCGCTGTCCAGGAGGACCTCGACGTCGTCGACGGTGAAGGACGTGTACGTCAGGCCGAATCCGAGGGGGTAGGCCGGCGCCTTGCCGTCCCGGTCCAGCAGTCGCTGGCCGTGCCACCGGTCGTAGGTCACCGTGGTCGCGTTCTTGTCGTAGGGCGGCAGGTCCGCCTCGCTGCGGGGGACGACAAACGGGAGGCGTCCACCGGGCTCGATCGTCCCCAGCAGGACGTCGGCGAGCGCCGAACCGCCCTCCATCCCCGGGTACCAGGCCATGAGGATCGCCGGCACGTCGTGCCGCCACTGCTCCATGGTGACCGCGGCTCCGGCCATGACGACGACGACCGTGCGGGGATTCGCCGCGCCGACCACCTGGATCAGCGCCTCGTCCGCTGGCGTGAGCCGGAGCGAGTCGCGGTCGCCCCCGACGAGTTGCGGACCGGCCTCCCACACCCGGGCGAGCTCGTCGAGGGCTTGCGGGTCCTTCGACGGTGGGTACAGGGCGGCCAGCTCGGGATCGAACGACCCCACGTACTCGCCTTCGTCCTCGGCGGTGTAGCCGACGACCACCACCGCGGCGCCCGCGGCCGAGGCATGCTCGACGGCGGTCGCGAGGTCGCTCCCGTCCGTGTGTGTGACCTCGATCGCCGGCAGGGCGTCCCGCAGCCCTGCGAGCGGTGTGACCACCCAGGGGGCGCGGACGTCGGAGGACCCGTGGTCACCGATGTTCGGGACGTCGGCCAGGCGACCGACCACTGCGAGGCGGCCCAGCCCCTCCCGGAGCAGGGGCAGAACGGGGCGCTCGTCGACCGGCTCGTTGCGCAGCAGCACCATTGAGCGCGCCGCGACGTCCCGGGCGAGCGCCCGATGCTGCTCGCAGGCCACGACCTCACGCGGCGGCGGCTCCGCGGGAACGCTCGCCGCGAACCGGAGCTGGGTGGCCAGGATGCGCGCGGCGGCGCGGTCAACGTCCTCCCACGACGCGGTCCCGGAGGCAAGAGCGGACGGGAGGGCTTGTGCACGTTGCTGGGCGAAGGGCATCTCGAGGTCCAGACCCGCGGCCACCGAGGCGACCGGATCCCGCAGGCCCCAGATGAAGTCGGACATCACGAAGCCGTCGAAGCCCCACTCCGCCCGCAGGATGTCCGTCAGCAGGGTCCGGTTGTGCCCGCACCACTCGCCGTTGACCGAGTTGTAGGAGCTCATGACGCTGGCCACCCCGGCGTCGACGACCATCTTGAAGTGCGGCAGGTAGACCTCGTGCAGCGCCCGCTCGTGCACCTGGATGTCCACCCTGAACCGGGCGTTCTCCATGCTGTTGCAGGCGTAGTGCTTCACGCAGGCCATCACGTGTCGCTGCGCTCCACGGGCCAGGGCGACGCCCATCGAGCCGAGCAGGACCGGTTCCTCGCCGTAGGTCTCCTGCGCTCTGCCCCAGGCCGGATGCCGCAGGAGATTGATGCACACCCCGCCGAAGAGGTTCCCGCCCTGCGCACGAATCTCCGCGCCGATCGCTTCGCCCACCCGCTCCTCGAGCGCGGGATCCCAGGTGGCCCCTCGCGCCATCGCCACCGGGAACGCCGTGGACTTGCCGATGACTGCGCCGCGCGGCCCGTCGCTGAAGCGGATGCCCGGTATTCCCAGCCGGGGCACGGCCCCCGCGACGATCGGCTCGAGGTTGTAGCCGGTTCCCATCATCTGTGGCATGCCGGGCCAGAACGGCTCATCGCCGTCGAGGAGTCCCAGCTTCTCCGACTGGGTGCAGTCGAGGAGCAACGTACGTGCCTCCTCGACCGCTGATCGGCCGGAGCGGACCTCACCCACAGCCCGGTCGAACGGCGTGAGGTCACGCTGCGTCTGCGGGGTCATCGGATCACCAGTATCGTGCGCCGGAGGATTGACGGGCGCGGTCCGACCTCGGCCCCTACTTGCCGAACCCTGCGGTCAACCCGCTGAGGAGCTGACGGCGGCCGACGACGTAGAGGATGAGGATCGGCAGCGTTGTGAGGACCACGGACGCCAGGACGGCGGGCACGTTGATGCTGTACTGGCCCTGGAACGTCCACAACGCGAGCGGCAGGGTGCGCTGGGTCGGGCTCTGGATGAGGATCAGCGGCAGGAGGAACCCGTTCCAGATCGCCAGGCCGCTATAGATGCTGACGGTGACCAGCGCCGGCCGGGTCAGTGGGAAGGCCAGTTTCCACAGGGTGACCCATTCGCTGGCGCCGTCCACCCGCATCGAGTCGAAGAGCTCCTTGGGAACGTCCCGGATGAAGTTGGACAGCACCAGCACCGACAGCGGGATCGCGAACGCGATCGACGGCAGTATGATCGCCAGCAGGGTGTCGTACAGGTGCAGCCGGATGATGATGAGATAGACCGGGATGATCGTCGCCTGCAACGGGATCGCCAGCCCCATGAGGAACAGCGCGTTGACCGAGCGCAGGAACCGGGTCCCGCCGCCGCGCACGATCGCGAAGGCGGCCATGAAGGAGATGGTGACGGACGGCACGATCGTGCCGATGGTGACGATGACGCTGTTCATGAAGTAGCGCAGGAAGTCCGACTGGATGACGAGCCGGTAGTTGTCCAGCGTCGGGTCGGTCGGAGGCGCCAGCGGGTTGGTGATGAAGTAGTTGGCCTGCGTCTTGAAGCTGGTGATGAAGATCCAGTAGATCGGCACGATGACGACGACCAGCCAGTGCCAGCCGGCTGCCCCGCCGAGCCAGTTCGGCCGGCGGCCGATGTGGCTCTCGCTGGGGCGCCGGCGTTGCCGG
>JASLIH010000034.1 GCA_030152105.1 Actinomycetes bacterium | reverse complement strand
ACCTTCACGGCGCTGTTGGTGCAGGACGGCGGGGTCGCCGGGACCATCTCGAACCTGGCGTTCCTGCTGGTCCTGGGCGCCATGGCCGAGCAGGTCCTGGGGCCGGGGCGGTGGCTGGTGTGCTACTTGGGCGCCGGGCTGGTCGGTGAGCTGGCCGGGTATGTATGGCAGCCACGGGGGGCGGGGAACTCGGTGGCGATCTGCGGGCTGGCCGGCGCTCTGACCGTGGCGCTGCTGGTGGGGGCTGGGGTGCCGCGGTTGGCCCCGGTGGTGCTGCTGTACTGGTGCGGGGCGCTATTGGCCGCGCGGTGGGGACCGGGCCTGCTGCTGGTGGGTGTGGCCGGTGGCGTCGTGGTCCAGTTCGCGCTCGGCCGGGGCGTGCCCGTTGGGCGCACCGTGGCCATAGCCGCCGGGATCGTCGCCCTGGTGCTGACCGCCGGATGGACCTCCTGGCGTGGCGATGGTGGCCGGCATCGTGATCGCGGCCGTGATCGGCCGACCAGTGGTCAACCCTCACCCATGAAGCCAGGTCTCGAGCGGAACTCTGGTCAGCCGCTTTGACGCCAATAGGCACCACGCTCCTAGTACTGCAGCCGTAGGCCGTGATCTTCATGGTTGCCAGGCGGCTTGCCGGCGGTAGTGGCAGGTCCGGGCGCGGGCCTGATGTCGGCGTCGCATGCTGACCAGCGCAGCCGGTGGCCGAGATCGCCGGCCGGGCGGGGGACCAGGGCCGCGAACAGATGCTGGCTCGTTGCAGGTCAACGGGATCAGCCCCGACGGTGGTGGCCGCTGGGTCCGCTCGGTCACGGCACCGACCCGCGACCCAGCCGAGCAGCTCATCCAGCCCCGCCTGCTATCGCATGGGGTCTACGCTGTGGCCCGCGGCCACCGTCTGATCTTCGGATGTCGTCACAACACCGGATCATCAACAGTGGTCGCCCCGGTCTGCCCGCCTCGCCTGCCTGCCCCTGACCAGCCAGGTCACGACCTACAGCTGGAGTACTAGCCTCGGCCCTTCAGCAAGGGTCGCTCGCTAAGAGGCTGCGCCAGTAGGAGGGATCCGGTGGGTCAGGCGAACTAGGGGTGGCGGTGGTGCGACTCTGTTGGATGGCTGCTCAGGCCCGTGAGTTGCGCAGTTGGTCGGTGATGGCTGTGCTCCGGTCATCATCGGCGTGATGGCGGTCGTGCTCGGCGCCAGCTGGTTCGGCGTTGGCCTTGGTCGTGACGCGCTCGGCGGCCAGGGCGGCCTGTTCGGCGTCGACGATGCGGCGCAGCCGGGGCACCCGTAGCCGGATCAGGACCACTACCAAGGCGATCAGCGCGATGCCGGGGACCTCTTGGCCCACCACCGCGGTGGAGATCGAGAAGGAATAGACGATGAGGACGCGGATGACGGCGTAGGCCAGCATCGCCAGCCCGATCCCGGCGGTGAGCTGGCGGTGGATGGCTCGCAGCTCGGGCGAGTGGTGCCAGGCGCGCTCGTAGGCGACCGCGCGCACCGGGTCACCCTTGGTCGCCATGGGTGTGGCCGCGGTATAGGAAAGCGGCCGACCTGTAAAGCAGGAGACAAGATTGACCACGCCGGCCACGGCCAGGTAGACGGCCGGGCGGGCCAGGATAAGCCGGGGATCGTTGGTGCTGGCCACCAGGACGACCGACACGCCGATCTCGGCGACGATCAGCAGGCCAAGAGCGTCCAGCCGACCCCGCCGGATGGTGTTGACCAGGGCGTAGACGCCGGTGGCCGCGCCGGCGATGGTCAACGCCCAGATGTCGGGTAGCCCGGCCCAGTGCAGCAGAAAGTAGCCGACGGTGGGGATGACCAGATCCAGCAGGGTCGGCAGCAGGGCGCGCCACCGGCTGGTGGCCGCAGGCGGCGCTGGTTGCGTTGTCACTGGTTGCTCCTTGCGGCGCGGGCGGGTGGCTGGTGGAAGGTCAGGGCGGCGGCCGCCGGCGCCGTGTCCGCGACGGTGGTTGGCGGCGGCCAACCTCGGCCTTGGCGGCGTCGAACTTGACCAGCAGGCGGGTCAGGGTGCGGACCTCCTGGGCATCCCAGTCGGCCACGAACAAGGCGAAACGGTTCATGCCGATGGTGGTAAGCCGGTCCAGCTCGGCCCGACCGGCGTCGGTGAGGGCGACGAACCAGGAGCGGCGGTCGGCCGGATCGACGGTCAGGGTCACCTGGCCGGCTTCCTCCAGGGCCTGAAGCTGGTGGGTGACCGCCGAGCGGTGCACGCCGAGCGCGGTGGCGATGTCCTTGGGGCGGACCTTTTGGGCGGGCTCCTGTCGTTCGGCCCAGGCCAGGACCTGCAGGACCGACAGCGCGGCTGCGTCGGGGATCTGGCGTCGGGCTCGCTCTAGTCCGCTGGTAACGACGAACAGGGCGGCCACCAGCTGCTCCACGTCCTGGCGGGTCGGGACGGTCTTGGTCGCATTCATGCAGCCATGATACCAGTTGAGTTACTAACTCAACTATATACATCATACATCGAGGCCTAAGCGGAGGACTCTCGTCAGTGTCATGGACGTCGACGAGGGCGGCCCTGGCCAGCGCCATCATCGTCTGCGGCCGGCTGGTCCGCTGGGCCTGGACCCCACTATCGCTGGGACGGCCGCCCCCGCCGCCGCCCATGACCGCCCCCCGCAGCGGCCCGAGGTGGCGGCGGCTACGACAGGCCCACATCGTGGTCGGGGATGATCAGGATCTTGCCAGGTAGGTCGGCCTGGAGGGCCTGGTAGCCGTCGGCGGCCTGCTCGAGGGAGAAGCGGCCGCCGGCCTGGCTGATGACCTGTGGACGCCGCAGCGCTAGGGCCAAGGCGGCGGTGATGAGTCCGGGCAGCTCGGACAGGTCGTCCAGGGCGCCACCGCCGCCGAACTTGGTCACGAACAACCCCTTGTCCATCAGGTCCATCAGCTCGACGGTGGGCAGCTCGCCGGACAGCTCGCCGTAGTTGATCAGGCAGCCCCGTCGTCCCAGCATGGCCAGGCTCGCCCGGTAGGTCGGGGCGCCGACCGGGTCGAACACCGCCGTCACGCCACGCCCGTCGGTCAAGGCGCCAACCGCCTCGGCCACATGGTGGCGGGTGCGGTCGATGGCGTGCGCGGCGCCAAGCTCCCGGACGATCTGGACCCGGTCGCCGCTGGCGATCCCGATCACCTCCGTCCCTGCTTCGCAGAGCAGGGCGACCAGCGTGCGGCCGACCGGGCCGGCCGCGCCCCACACCAGGGCCGTCTTGCCCGCAAGGGGCCACGCCCGGGTCAGCAGTTGCGCGGTCACCCCGGCGCTGGGCAGGCGGGCGGCATCCTCGACGCTGAGGCTGTCAGGGACAGGGACCAGCATCGCCGCCGGTGCGGTCAGGTAGTCGGCGCACGATCCGACCACTGGGGCCCAGCACACCCGGGTGCCGGGCTGGATGGGCACCTGTGGCCCAGTTGCCACCACGGTCCCGGCGCCTTCGTAGCCGAGCGGGCAGGGAAACGGCAGCCCTTGGGCGTAGGCGCCGCCGCGCAGGGCCAGGCCTTCGGAGTGGTTGACCGCTGCCGCCTGGACCCGGACCAGCGCCTGACCCGGCTCGAGTTCGGCGATGTCCTCCACGGCGATGTCGATGACCTGCTGGGGCGCACCGGGGCGCAGCGCCCGAGCGACCCGACGTTGCCTGACTGGCAGGGGCATCCGTTCCCTCCTTGGTTCGGACGGTGCGACAGGAGCGACCAGGCCAGCGCTTCGTCGTACGCCATACGAACCTTTAGTACATCGTACGGCTAAGGTTAGCAGTACGCTGTACGTCAATGTCAAGTCATCCTGATCCCGATGCCCACCCAACCGGCCGCGGCCAGCCGGCCGGGCCGATCTGGATGCAGCCCGAGCCGGGCTCGCGCCGTCCCCGCTACACCCGCCAGCAGATCGCCCAGACCGCCCTGGCGATCGCCGACACCGAAGGCATCCAGGCGGTCACCATGCGACGCCTCGCCGCCGAGCTGGGCGCGGGGACGATGACGCTGTACCACTACGTCGGCTCCAAGACCGACCTCATCGCCCTCATGGAGGACGCCATCATGGGCGAGCTGCTGGTCCCCGACGGCGAGCTGCCCACCGGCTGGCGTCAGGCCCTGACCGCAATCGCCCGCCGCACCCGCGCCACCTTCCGCCGCCACCCCTGGGCGCTCACCGGCATGCGCGGCACCGGACTGAGCCCCCACGCCCTGCGCCACTTCGAACAATCCCTGGCCGCCGTCGCCGGCACCGGACTGGACCCGGCCGCCCGGCTGGAGCTGATCGCCAGCGTGGACGACTACGTCGCAGGCTTCGTGCTCAAAAGCGACCTGGAGCCCGCCCTAGAGGCCATCCCACCCGACCTCGCCCGGGCGGCGGCCGACCACCTCGACGAACAGCTTGCCACCGGCCACTACCCACACACCCAGGCGCTGCTCGGCACCGGCGACCGCCTGGCTGCCCTGGCCCGCCTGGCCGCCGCCTCCAGCAACGACGAACGCTTCGAGCGCGGCCTGGCCCGGCTGCTGGACGGTGTAGCGCTCGACCTGCCGCGCCCCGCACCAAGGACACATCCGACCGCGCCCGGCAGCACCGAACCTAGCCACCCCGACCGGCAGCCACCGCGGTCGCCGCGCCCCTACTGGCGCAGCCTCTAAGGTGTCCGGGAACGCGAAAGTGCCTTCTGATCTGGGATGATCTGATGTGCCTAGGATCAGAATCGTCCGTCTCGGAAGGCACTTCCAGGGTGCAGGGTACCGGCACGCGTCCGAAGGTTGTCGTCATCGGTGGGGCTCGGGGTGTGGTCGGGCGCGACCGCCAACGATCTGCACCAGGCGATGACCAGGATCCGGCTGCTGGCCTGCGTCATCCTCGACGGCACGCTGATCCCGATCGACCGCGTGCACGATCACAAGCCGTACTACTCCGGAAAGCACTGACGGCACGGGATGAACGTGCAGGTAATCGTGGATGCGGCCGGACGCCTCGGCTGGGCGTCGGCGGCAATTCCCGGCTCGGCACACGACCTGACTGCTGCGCGAACCCACGGGATCATCGCCGCGTTGACCAACGCTGACGTGATGACCTTCGCGGACAGGGCGTATCAAGGCGCCGGCGGTTCCGTGCGTACCCGTTCAAGCGGCACCGATGCCGGCCGAAGCTGTCGCGCCGGCAGAAGGCCGTGAACAAGGCCCACGCCCGGATCCGCTGCCGCGGCGAACGCGCCGTCGCCACCCTCAAGACCTGGAAAACTGACCAAGCTGCGCTACAGCCCCTCCCGGATGACCGCAATGGTCCAGGCCATCCTCGTTCTCCACCACGTCGAACACCCGACCTACCAAGGATGAAACGCTCAGCCATGCCGACCGACCCTGGTGATGAGTTGTCGCGCCCGCACCCGTCACACCTA
Source organism: Actinomycetes bacterium (assembly GCA_030152105.1). The sequence goes on along the minus strand of JASLIH010000034.1, from coordinate 685 downwards.
CAACGGACACGATGAGACGGAAGGATGGTGTGATGAGTGCGGACACGCGGCTGGAGGGGCTGGGCGTGAGCGGTCTGGGCAAGGTCGATGAGCCGGCGTTCTCGGGGCTGGCGGAGCGGCACCGCCGAGAGCTGCACGTGCACTGCTACCGGATGCTCGGGTCGTTCCAGGACGCCGAGGACACCGTGCAGGAGACGTTCCTGCGTGCCTGGCGGTGGCGGGAGACCTTCGAGGGGCGGTCGACGTTTCGGGCCTGGCTGTACCGGATCGCCACCAACGCCTGCCTGGACCTGCTCGCTGCGCGCCGCCCGGAGCCCGCGACCGGGGGCGAGGTGCTGTGGCTGCAGCCCTACCCGGACCGGCTGCTCGACGAGCTGGCCGCGGACGACGCGGACGAGCCGGAGACGGTCGCCGTCGCGCGGGAGACGATCGAGCTGGCGTACCTGGTCGCAGTCCAGCACCTCGCGCCGCGCCCGCGGGCCGTGCTGATCCTACGGGAGGTGCTCGGCTGGCCGGCCAAGGACGTCGCGGAGCTCCTCGGGGACTCGGTCAACTCGGTGAACAGCGCGCTGCAGCGGGCCCGCGCCGGCATGCGCGAGCACCTGCCCGCCGAGCGGCAGGACTGGACCGGCGGCGAGGAGGACACCGGGACGCGCGAGCTGGTGCGCCGCTATACCGACGCCAG
>JASLIH010000657.1 GCA_030152105.1 Actinomycetes bacterium | reverse complement strand
GAAAGCTGCCCAGCCGGCGGTGACGCCGGTCGCGTCCGACCCTGGCTGGTAGCCTCGCTCGCGAGATGACCACGGGTGGGCCTGAACGGGACGAGGAGGAGCGGCCGCTGCGGCGTGCGCCGCAGCTGGCGGTGCTGCTCGAGGGGGGCGACCGCAAAGGGCTCCTGCACGACATGACGGCGGCGATCCTGCGTCACAGCGGGGACATCGTGCTGGTCGAGATCATCGAGCGGGGTGCCCGCAGTGTCGTCTACTGGGAGCTGGACGGCGTCGACGACCCGGAAGGGCTGATGCAGTCGTTCCTGGAGATCGACGTGGTCGAGTCGCTCCAGCGCCTGCCCACCATGTACCAGGTCTGGGGCAAGCGGATCATCGTGGTCGGGGCCGGCGCTCAGGTCGGGCAGGTCGCCGTCGGGGCCATCGGCGAGGCCGACCGGCACAACATCCGGGGCGAGAAGATCAGCGTCGACACCATCCCGATCGTCGGCGAGGCCGACCTGGCCAGCGCCGTGCGGGCGGTGGCCCGGCTGCCGAGGGCGGTGGCCGTGGTCCTTGCCGGGTCGCTGATGGGCGGCGAGGTGACCAAGGCCGTCGACGAGGTCCGGGCCCGCGGCATCCTGGTCGTCTCCCTCAACATGGCCGGGTCGGCAGCCGGGCACGCCGACCTGGTGGTGACCGACCCCGTCCAGGCGGGGGTGATGGCGGTCATGGCCATCGCCAGCACCGCCTCCTTCGACATCGGCCGGGTCCGGGGCCACCACTTCTAGGGCCGGGAGCTGTTGGGCTAGGCTCAGGGCATGGCCTCCGCACCGCTCGTCAGCGCCGCCCAGCTCGCGGCCGAGCTGGCCGGCCCGGCGGCGCCAACGGTGCTGGACTGCCGGTGGGAGCTGGCCGGCGGGGCCGACCGGGACGGATACGAGCGGGGGCATCTGCCCGGGGCGGTGTTCCTCGACCTCGACCGGGACCTGTCCGGCCCGCCGGGCCCCGGTGGCCGCCATCCACTGCCGGCCCCTGGGGCGTTCCAGGCGGTCATGCGCCGGGCCGGGGTCGGCCACGACCGGCCCGTGGTCGCCTACGACCAGGGCCAGCCCGGCGGGGCGGCCAGGGCGTGGTGGCTGCTCGGCTGGTTCGGCCATCCCGGCACCCGCGTGCTCGACGGCGGCCTCCCGGCCTGGGTTGCGGCCGGGCTGCCCCTGACCACCGAGGTCCCCGACCCCGAACCGGGCGACCTGGTCGCCCGGCCGGGCGGGCGGGCGGTCCTTGACGCCGCCGGCGCGGCCGAGCTGGCCGCCGCCGGCGTCCTCCTCGACGCCCGCGCCCCGGCCAGGTACCAGGGCCTGGAGGAGCCGGTCGACCCGGTGGCCGGGCACATCCCCGGCGCCCGCAACGCCCCGATCACCGACTTCGCCGGCGACCCTGGCCTACCGCCGCCGGGCAGGCTGCGCGAGCTCCTGGCGGCCCACGGCGTCGGCGACGGGGTCCCGGTCGGGGCCTACTGCGGCTCGGGGGTGGTCGCGGCCCACCTCGTGCTCGCCCTCGAGGTCGCCGGCGTCCCGGCCGCTCTGTACCCCGGCTCCTGGAGCGAGTGGGTCGCCGACCCGTCCCGCCCGGTCGCGACCGGCGCCACCCCGTGACGCGATGACCGGGGCCGGGTTGCTGCTCCAGGGCGGGACCGTCTTCGACGGGCTCGGCAGCCCCGGCAGGGTCGCGGACGTGGCCGTGGCCGGCGGGCGGGTGGTGACGGTCGGGGGCGACCCGCCACCTGGGCTGCGGCGGGTCGACTGCCGGGACCGCTACGTCGCGCCCGGGTTCGTCGACACCCACGCCCACTCGGACCTGGTGCACCTGCTGGAGGAGCCGCAGCCGTTCAAGCTCCTTCAGGGCGTGACCACCGAGGTGGTGGGCAACTGCGGGCTCACCTTCGCGCCGCTCGACCCGGCCTCGGCGGAGGTGGCGGCCGAGCTGTGGAGCAGCCTGGCCGGCGGTGTGCCGATCGAGGCGTCGGGGTTCGGGGCGCTGGCCGGCCGGCTGGACCGGGCCGGGCCGGCCAACAACCTGGCCCTGCTGGTCGGGCACGGGACGCTGCGGCTGACGGCCAACGGGCTGGACGAGGAGCTGCGGCCGGGGGCGGCGCAGCGGATGGCCGCCCTGGCCGCGGAGGCGTTCGAGGCCGGGGCGGTCGGGCTGTCGAGCGGGCTGATCTACGTGCCGGGCAGCTACGCCGGCACCGGGGAGCTGGTGGCGCTGGCGCGGGTGGCGGCCGGCTACGGCGGCACCTACGCGACCCACATGCGGGACGAGGGCCCCCATCTGGAGGCGGCCCTTGACGAGGCGGTGACGATCGCCAGGATGGCCGGGGTGCGGCTCCAGGTGTCGCACTGCAAGGCGGCCGGTCGGACCACCCACGGCAGCGGACCCATGCTGCTGGAGCGGCTGGCCGCGGCCCGGCTGGAGGGGGTCGACGCCCAGGGCGACCAGTACCCGTACGACGCCGGGGCGACCGTGCTGAGCACGCTGCTGCCGCCGGCGGTGGCGGCCGGCGGGACCGAGGCCATGCGGGCCCGGCTGCGCGACCCGGAGGCCAGGGCGGCGCTGCGCGCCCAGGCCGAGCGGGGCGGGATCGGGGACGGGACCTGGGTCGAGGCCGACCCGGCCGACGTGCTCCTGACCGGGCACACCGACTCCACCGTGGTCGGCCGGACGCTGGCCGACGCGGCCGCCGGCCGCGACCCCTGGGACGCCCTCTGCGACCTGGTCGCCGACGACCCGGCGGCGGCCATCGTCATCCGCCTGATGCGCGAGGACGACGTGCGGGCCATTCTGGCCAGCCCGCTGGTCGGGATCGGCTCCGACAACGGGCCGCCGGCCGGGCTGCAGCACCCCCGGACCTGGGGCTGCTTCCCGCGCCTGCTCGGGCGCTATGTCCGCGAGGAGCAGGTGCTGACCTGGGAGCAGGCCATCCGCAAGGCCACCTGGCTGGGGGCCCGGCAGTTCCGCCTGGACGGCCGCGGCCTGCTGGTCGAGGGGGCGGTGGCCGACCTGTGCGTGTTCGACCCGGCCACCGTCGGCCACGCCGGCACCTACCTCGACCCCGACGTCCCGACCACCGGCATCGAGCACGTGGTCCTGGCCGGCGACCTGGTGGTCGAGCAGGGCCAGTTCACCGGCCGCCGCGGCGGCCGGGTGCTCCGGGGCGGCGGCCAGGCGGCCCATCCCGGCAGATGACCGGTCCCGGGGCACGACCCGCGGCGAACCGGGGCCGCGACGGCGACGGCGACCGGCTCCGGCGCCTCCGGATGCGGGCCCAGCGGCTGACCGGGCGCCGGCCGCGGGGGGTGGCCGAGCTGGTCCGGGCCGTGGGCGGCCTCCAGGCCCAGGACACCAAGGCCTCGCGGCTGGCGGTGCGGGCGCGCAGCCGCGGGCTCGACCAGGAGGCGGTCCGGCAGGCCTGCAACCGGGACCGGTCGGTGGTCAGGACCTGGGTGATGCGGGGCACGCTGCACATGGTGGCCGCCGAGGACGCCGGGTGGCTGGTGGCCCTGCTCGGGCCCGGGTTCGCGGCCGGGAACCGACGCCGGCGCCTCCAGCTCGGCCTGGACGACCGGCGGTGCGAGCAGGCCCTTGAGGTGCTGCCGGCGGTGCTGGCCGACGGCCCGCTGTCCCGGGGCGAGCTGGTCCGGGCCCTCGCCGCCAAGGGGGTCAGGGTCGACCCGGGCGGCCAGGCCCCGGCCCATCTGGTCGGCTACGCGGCCATGCGCGGCCTCATCTGCCGGGGCCCCGACCTGGACGGCGACGAGGCCAGCTACGTGCTGCTGGAGCAGTGGGCGGGCCCGGGCCGGGCGCTGGGCCCGGACGAGGCCCTGGCCGAGCTGGCCCGCCGCTACCTGGTCGGCCACGGCCCGGCCGCGCCTGAGGACCTGGCCGCCTGGTCGGGACTGGCCCTTGGCCGGGCCAGGCAGGCCGTCGCCCTGGCCGCCGGCGACCTGCGCGAGGTCGAGCTGGGCGGCCGGCGGCTGTGGGCAGCGGCTGGGACGGTGGCCGCCCGCTCCCCCGCCGGGCCGGTGGTGCGGCTGCTGGGCCGCTTTGACGACTACCTGCTGGGCTGGCGGGACCGCGACCTGATCCTCGACCCCGCCTTCGCCAGGCGGATCCAGGCCGGTGGTGGCTGGATCCACCCCGCCGTGGTGGCCGACGGCCGCGTGGCCGGCACCTGGCGGGCGCGCCGCACCGGCGGCCGCCTGGAGGTCACCGTCGAGCCGTTCGCCGGCCGCCTCCCTCGCGGGACCGGCCCCGCCCTTGAGGCGGAGACGGCCGACCTGGGCCGCTTTCTGGGCCTGGAGGCCAGCCTAGGCGTCGACGGACGGTGACCCGCGGGACAGGAGGGCGCGGCGGGCGGCGACGGCCTGGTGGAGGGCCAGACGCAGGTCGCCGGGAGAGCCGCCCTTGACCAGGAAGGCGAAGCAGCCGGCCTCCTCGGCCTGCTGCCCGAGGGCCGGGCCGTCGAAGGCGGTGAGCAGGACCACCTGGATGGCCGGGCGGGCGTCCTTGATCAGGCGGGTCGCGTCCAGGCCGCCGAGGACCGGCATGCGCAGGTCCATCAGGACGACGTCGGGCTCCAGCTGCTTGGCCAGGGCGACCGCGTCGGCGCCGTCGGCGGCCTCGCCGACGATGTCGAAGCCGGCCTGGCACAGCAGCTCGACCAGGGCCTGCCGGAGCATGAGGTGGTCGTCGACCACCAGCAG
>JASLIH010000650.1 GCA_030152105.1 Actinomycetes bacterium | reverse complement strand
GCCGCGGCGGCGATGGCCAGGGCGCCGAGCGGCGTCGCCCCGGCGAGCGCGGCCGCGAGCGCGGTGGGCACGACCCGGGTTGCTCCGATGATCGGCAGCTGCCGTCCGTACTGCTCGCGCCAGACCGCGAGGGCCTCGCGGTCGGCCAGCGGCACGGCCCGCAGCCCCGGCGCCCGCACCTGGTCCACCCGCCGGGGCGCGAACCGCCGGGCCTGCGCGAACGCCCGGCGCACCTCGACCGGGTCGGCGGCTCCGCCCGCGATCCCGGCCCGCGCCGCGAGGTCGGGCGTGAGGACGACCGCCTGGCCGGCGCCGTGGGCCTGGGCGATCGGGTTGGCCCGCAGCACCCGCCGGTCGCTGAGCCGCAGCAGGTCGATCAGCTCCTCGGCCGGCAGGTCCGCCGGCACGAGGTCGACGGCGTCGAGCTCGTGATCCCGCATGTAGGCCGCGGCGGCCCGCAGGGCGGGCGCGTCGGGCGCGCCACCGGCGAGGTGGACCACCACGACCGGTGCCGGCGCGACCTCCCCGTCGCCCGCTGCCAGGACCGGCAGCGCCCGCAGGCGCCGACGGAGTCGCACTCCATTGACAACGATGCCCGACGCCATGGCCGCAGCCAGCGCCAGAGCCAGTCTGTGCCGATTTATTGACCCCACAGCCGGTAACTTAGCCGGCCGGTCACGCCACGCGCAGCGCCGCGTCGATGATCGCGTCCTGCTCCTGGACGTGGATGGCGTGCGAGCCCGTAGCCGGCGAGCCCGACTCGTAGCGGCTCACCCGCACGACCGTGTGGCTGCCGGCGAACCGCTCGGCCAGGCGGTCCTGGGCGAAGGCCCAGGCGCCCATGTTGGCGGGCTCCTCCTGCAGCCAGACGATCTCCGTGGCCGCCGGGTAGCGGGCCACGACGTCCGTCAGCTGGTCGTAGGGCCACGGGTAGAGCTGCTCGACCCGCACGACGGCCACCGGCACGCCGCGCTTGTCCCGCTCGGCCAGGGCGTCGTGGCCGATCTTGCCCGAGCACAGCACGATCCGCCGGACGGTCGCCGCCTCGGGCGGGTCGGGGTCGTCCAGCACCTCGTGGAAGCTGCCCGTCGTCAGGTCGTCGACCGGCGAGCGCGCCACCCGCGCCCGCAGCAGCGACTTGGGCGTGAACACCACCAGCGGCTTGCGCACGTCGCGGACCATCTGGCGCCGCAGCAGGTGGAAGTACTGGGCGGCGGTCGTGGCGTTGGCGACCTGGATGTTGTCCTCGGCGCACAGCGTGAGGAACCGCTCGATGCGGGCCGAGCTGTGCTCCGGGCCCTGGCCCTCGTAGCCGTGCGGCAGCAGCAGCACGAGGCCCGAGGTCTGGTCCCACTTGTCCTCGGCCGCCACCAGGTACTGGTCGATGATCGTGCTCGCCCCGTTGACGAAGTCGCCGAACTGGGCCTCCCACGCCACCAGCGCGTCCTTGTTGGCGACCGAGTAGCCGTACTCGAAGCCGAGCGCCGCGTACTCCGACAGCAGCGAGTCGTAGATCCAGAACTTGGCCTGGTCCGGGCCGAGGTGGGCCAGCGGCGCCCACTCGCGGCCGTCGGTGTGGTCGACCAGCACCGAGTGCCGCTGGCTGAACGTGCCCCGCCGCGTGTCCTGGCCCGAGACCCGGATGTCGGTGCCCTCGAGCAGCAGCGACCCGAACGCCAGCGCCTCGGCCGTGGCCCAGTCGACCTCGCCCTCCTCGCGGACCACCTTGTCGCGGGTCGCGAACTGGCGGGCCAGCTTGGGGTGGACGTGGAAGTCGTCGGGCCAGCCCGACATCGTGTCGTAGATGCGGTCGAGCACCGCCCGGTCGACGCCGGTCTCGACCGGCGGCAGGCAGCCGACCGGCGGCGGTGGCTCGGCCGCCCGCTGGTTGGCGGGCGGCGCCGACTGGCGGGTCTCGTCGAGTGCCTGCTGGAGCCGCTTGCCGAAGTCGTCGAGCGCCTGCTCGGCCTCCTCCAGCGAGAGCTGGCCCCGCTTGACCAGCGACTCGGTGAACAGCTTGCGGACCGACCGCCGCTGGTCGATCTTGGCGTACATCAGCGGCTGGGTGTAGCTGGGGTCGTCGCCCTCGTTGTGCCCGTGGCGGCGGTAGCTGACCAGGTCGATCACGACGTCCTTGTGGAACCGCTGGCGGTAGGCGTAGGCCAGCCGGGCCACCCGCACGCAGGCCTCGGGGTCGTCGCCGTTCACGTGGAGGATCGGCGCCTGGACGATCTTGGCGACGTCGGTCGAGTAGAAGCCCGACCGGGCGGCCTCGGGCGTGGTCGTGAACCCGATCTGGTTGTTGACCACGATGTGGATGGTGCCGCCGACCCGGTAGCCCTTGATGTCGCTCATGTTGAGCGTCTCGGCCACCACGCCCTGGCCGGCGAAGGCGGCGTCGCCGTGCATGAGGACGGGCAGCACCGAATAGGCGTCGGGCACGTTGATCTGGTCCTGCTCGGCCCGGACCATGCCCTCCACCACCGGGTCCACCGCCTCGAGGTGGCTCGGGTTGGCGGCCAGCTCGACGCGGATCTCGGCGCCGGCCCGGCTCTGGAACTTGCCGACCTGGCCGAGGTGGTACTTCACGTCGCCCGAGCCCTGGACCGCGGTCGGGTCGAGCGTGCCCTCGAACTCCTTGAACACCTGGTCGTAGCTCTTGCCGACGATGTTGGCCAGCACGTTGAGCCGGCCCCGGTGGGGCATGCCCATGACCACGCCCTCGAGCCGGTCGTCGGCGGCCGCCTCCAGCGTGGCGTCGAGGATGGGGATCAGGCTCTCGGCGCCCTCGATGCCGAAGCGCTTCTGGCCGACCCACTTGGTGCCGAGGAAGCGCTCGAACGCCTCGGCCGCGTTGAGCCGGTCGAGGATGTATCGCTGGTCGTCGATCTCCAACGCGAGCTGGGAGAGGCCCTCGACCTGGTCCTGGATCCAGTGCTGCTCGTCCAGGTCCTGGATGTGCATGTATTCGATGCCGATGGTGCGGCAGTAGGCGTCGCGCAGCACCCGCAGGATCTCGGACAGCGGCATGCGGTCGCGGCCGCCGAG
>JASLIH010000634.1 GCA_030152105.1 Actinomycetes bacterium | reverse complement strand
GTCGCCGTCTGGCTGCTGCTGGGGCCGTTGGAGGCGATGGTGGGCGGCCGGCGGCTGCTGCTGCTCGGCGCCGTCGGCCACGTCGTCTCCACCGTCGCGGTCGACCTGTGCTGGCTGGCCGGTCCCCGCGCCGGCGGGAGTCTTGCCGGGCTGGATGTGGGCACCTCCGCGGTGGTGGTCACCGCGACCGCCGCCCTGGCGGTCTGCGCTCGGTCGGCGCCGCTGGCCGCGGCGCTGGGCACCGGCCTGGCCGTTGACCTCGCTACCACCCCGAACCTGGCCTCCGTCGAGCACCTGGTCGGGGCCGCGATCGGGGTCGCCGGCGCGCTGATCCTGCGGCCAAGTCGGCGGCCGCGGCCCATCCCGGTGCAGCCGGCGGCCGCGGCGTTGGCTGTCGGGGGCCCGCAGCACACCGGCGCGCCGGACGGGATCCGAGGAGGCAGCATGACCACGACATCCCCTTTCCACCTCGACGGCGGCGAGCCGTTCTCCTACCGCGAGGGTGTGCTCCATGTCGGCGGCCTGCCCGTCGACCAGCTCGCCGGGGCGACCGGCACCCCCCTCTACCTGTACGACGTGGACGCGGTGGCGGCCGCCTACCGGCGCCTGGAGGCCGCCTTCCGGCCCGGCCAGGTCCTCTACTCGGTCAAGGCCAACGGCAACCTGGCCCTGCTGCGGCGGCTGGCTGCCCTTGGGGCCGGCTTCGACGTGGTCAGCGGCGGGGAGCTGCTGCGGGTTCTGCGGGCCGGTGCGTGGCCCGGCAGGATCGTATTCGCCGGGGTCGGCAAGACCCGCGCCGAGCTCCGCCTGGCCGCCCGCAGCGGCGTGGTCGTCCATGTCGAGTCCGGCGACGAGCTGGCCGCCCTGCAGGCCGCGGCGGCCGAGGCCGGCGCCCGCGCTCGCTTTGGGCTGCGGGTCAACCCGGACGTGGAGGCCGGCCCGCACCCCTACCTTCGGACCGGCTATGACGAGACCGAGTTCGGGCTGCCGGCCCGCACCGCGGTCCAGCTGTTCCGGCGGGTCGCCGCCGGGGACTTCCCCAACCTGGTCCCGGTCGGGGTCCACGTCCATGTCGGCTCCCAGCTCGCCGGGCCCGGCGAGCTGGCCGCTGGCGCCCGGGTGGCGCTCGGCGTGCTGCGGGCGGGCCGGCGGGCCGGGCTTGCCCTTGACCGGATCGACGTCGGCGGCGGCCTGCCGGTCGCCTACGACGGCGGCCCGGCCCCCTCGCCCGAGGCGTTCGGCGCCGCACTCGCCCGGCTGCTTGCCGGGTCCGGGGTCCAGCTCCAGGTCGAGCCCGACCGAGCGGTGGTCGCCCGGGCCGGGGCGCTGGTCGCCAGGACGCCGGCGACCAAGCCGCGGCCGGCCGGGCGGGCGGTGGTGGTCGACACCGGCATGCACCACCTGCTGCGGCCGGCCTTGTACCGGGCGCGGCACCGGGTGGTGCCGGTGCGGCTCCGGCCACCGGCCGGCCTGGCCTGGCTGGTCGGGCCGATCTGCGAGTCCGCCGACGTCCTGGCCGCCGGCGTGCCCCTGCCCGACCTGGCCCCAGGTGACCTGGTCGCGGCGCTGGACACGGGTGCCTACGGCATGGTCATGGCGTCCAACTACAACGGCCAGCCCCGCCCGGCCGAGGTGGTCGTCGCCGGCGGCGAGGCGGCCGTTAGTCGCCAGCGGGAGACCTGGGGCGACCTGCTGGCCTGGGAGTCGCGCCCGGCCCGCCGGCTCCCGGTCACCGCCCCCCCGGCTCGCCAGCCAGCCGGGTCACGGCCATGACCGCCTGCCACACGCCGGGCCCGGCGCACCGCGGCGCCGGCGGGCACGCGTGCCCACCCGGGGTGGCCGCGGCGGCCCGCCGGCTGCACCCGACTCCGAGGCTGCCCAGCACCGTGATCAGGGTGCTGGCCCACCCTCCGGCGCCACTGGAGAGCAGGTGGCTGGCGGCGGCCTTCCTCGCCGCCGGGCTGGCCGTCGCCGCCTGGACCTGGCTAGCGCGCCGGCGGCGCGGGCGAGGCGTGGCCGTCGCCCACCGCGGCCTGCGCACCGCCACAGCGGCAGCGGCCACCGCAGTCTCGCTGCTGCTCGGCGCCCTAGTGCTGGTCAACGCGCACGTCGGCTACCTTCCGACCGTCTCCTCACTGCTCGGGCGGCTGCCGACCCCGATCGCCGCCCAGCCCAACCCGCTGCGGCCCGCTCAGGGGTTGCCGGGCGTGGCCTCGGTCCAGCAGGTCACCATCCCCGCCGACCCGGCGTTGGAACTGCCCGCTCTGCCGGCCGTCGTCTACCTGCCACCAGGCTACGGCGCCTCCCAGCGCCGCTACCCGGTCGTCTACCTCATCCACGGGCATCCCGGCCGGGCCATCGACTGGTTCAACGGTGGCCAGGTTGCCCGGACCATGACCATGCTGCTGGCCGACCACCTGGTCCAGCCGATGATCGTGGTGTCGCCGACCGTCGCGACCAGCTGGGCCAGCGACTCCGAGTGCCTGAACGCGGTCGGCGGGCCGCAGTTCGAAACCTACCTGACCCGCGACGTGGTCGGCTTCATCGACCGGCGCTACTGGACCATCTCGCAGGCCAGCGGCCGCGCCATCGGCGGCATGTCCAGCGGCGGCTACTGCGCACTGAACCTTGGGCTGCGCCACCAGCACGAGTTCTCGATGATCCTGGCCCACGAACCCTACGGCACCCCGGGCTCGTCGGCCCGCTGGCGGCTGCTCGGCGGCAGCCAGGCACTGTACCAGGCCAACTCCCCGATCGCGTACCTGCCGACGATGACCTTCCGCCACCGCTTCGCGGTGTTTCTGGACGCGCCCGCCAGCGACCGCGGCTCGCTGTCGGACACGCTGCGGATCGCCCACGAGCTGGTCGCCCGCAGCCAGCTGGTCAGCCTCCGGGTCGTCCGCGGGGTCGGGCACACCTGGCTGGAGGCCCGGCTGGGGCTGCCCTACTCGTTGGTGTTCGCCTCCCAGCAATGGAGCGCAGGAGACGCCCAACCGGTATGAGCTGTTCTGCGGTCCGCGAAGGCGGCTGTGATGCCGATCAGCGCCGGCACCGGAGGCCGTGTGACCGACGACGTTGAGATCGAGGTGCTGGTGGACGGCCCGGCGGACCGTTCGGTGACGCATCGGCGCGGCACCAGGTGCTGGCGGCCACGGCGCGGTTGCGGACGCGATCAGCGGCCGCTTTGTCTGCTCTGCTCCCGCGCGTCCCGCGCCTGACCGCAGCCGGCTCCTGCATGCCCTTCGACCTGCACCCCATCGACCTGCTGCTGCTTCTGCTGTTGCTGCTCGCCGGGCTGGGCGGCTGGCGCCGGGGGTTGGCGATGGTGGTGCTCGGCTACGCGGGGCTGCTGGCCGGGCTGGCGGTCGGCGCGTGGGTGGCCGTACGGGTCGGCGTTCGTCTCGTCGAGGATCTCGGTCTCGCGCGTGCTGGTCGCCGCGGTGGTGTTCTCCCTGGTGACGGGTGTCGTCTACACGTTGGGCAACCTGCTCGGCCGCCGCGTCCGGTCGCTGGTGGCCAGGAGCCAGGCGCAGAGGATGGCCAGGCCGTAGGCGCGGGCGGTTTCCTTGATCGAGCGTCGCAGCCAGTCATCGTACGGCACCAGCATCCTGTTCTGGCGCTGGCCCCACACGCCGTTGTGCGTGATCGAGACGGCGAGGAAGAACAGCAGGCGGCGGAGTACTCGACGGTGACCCGGAGCGAGACCTCCTCTGACGGGCTCTCTCGGCCATCTACCGACCATCAGGCGAGCACTCGGCCTCGACCAGGCTCATCGGAGCCAGAGGAGCGCACCGGGCCTGAACCCAGCGTCACCTCCTCGGGAGCTTCGCATGCTCGTTACAACTTTCTCTACAACTTCAAGGCCGCCCTCGGCCGCCGACCGCCCCTTGGTTGTACGAGGTTGTCGTGACCCTGGCCGACCGACGGGCCGGGCTGAGCGCCATGGAGTTGCCACGACAAGAAGCCACGATTTCCGGGCTCGCGGTCGACGACGAAGGCGGGCTGTTCGTCAGCCTCGGGCCACGCCATCGCCGTCGAGCGAGCAAACTGTCAGAAAGCCTTCGAAGAGTAGCCGTCGCACAAGGACAAGCCTGCCGTCGGCGTCGAGTTCGCCGGGAAGCTCGTCGGCCGCGAACTCCGGCGCCCGCTGCATGAACCGTA